>NZ_CAXFCL010000147.1:0-24654 GCF_964000955.1 uncultured Abyssibacter sp. | reverse complement strand
CCTGTGGCAGCGCTTCGCCGGTTTCATGGTGCCCGGAGATCAGCGCCAGGCCTTCCGGCTCCCAGCACCAGTTCTCCATGAACTGGCTGGGCAGCTCGACCGCGTCCCAGGCCACGCCGTTGATCCCCGACACGGACAACTCATCGACCTGGGTCAGCAGGTGGTGCAGGCCGTGGCCGAACTCGTGAAACAGGGTTTCGACTTCGTTGTGCGACAGGCAGGCGGGCCTGCCATCCACCGGGCCGCCGAAGTTGCAGACCAGAAATGCGATCGGCAGCTGGTCGATGTCGTCGGTGCGATAACGGCCCTGGCAATCGTCCATCCAGGCACCGCCGCGCTTGCCCGGCCGGGCATAAGGATCGACATAGAACAGTCCGCGGCGCTGGCCGGCATCGTCCAGCACGGCGTAGGTGGTGACGTCTGCGTGCCAGACGTCGGCATCGCGCACCGGTTCGAAGCGCACATCGTAGAGCTGCTCGGCGACGGCCATCATGCCGTCGAGCACCTGCGGCGCGGGAAAGTACGGCCGCAGCATCTCGTCGGACAGTCCCAGCGTTTCCTCCCGGTACTGCTCGGCATAAAAGCCCACATCCCAGGGCGCCAAGGGCGTCGGGCCCCCGCGCTCCGCCGCGAAAGCGGCCAGCGCATCCAGTTCACGCTGCGCGGCGGGTCGGGCCTTGGTCGCCAGATCGAGCAGGAAGGTTTCCACCGTGGCCGGGGAGTCCGCCATCTTGGTGGCCAGTGAATACTCGGCGTAGTTCGCGTAACCGACCAGCGCCGCGAGTTCCTGGCGCAGGTCGAGAATCTCCTGAATCACCGGCGCGTTGTCCCATTCGCCGGCCTCCGGTCCCTGGTCCGAGGCGCGAGTCGCGTAGGCCTCGTAGACGGTCCGGCGCAGGTTCCGGTCGGTGGCGTAAGTCATCACCGCGATATAGCTGGGTGCATCCAGCGTGATTGCGTGGCCGGTCAGTTCGCGGGCCTTGGCGGCGGCCGCCGCGGCATCCAGCGCGCGCTGTGGCAGGCCGTCGAGATCGGCGATGTCATCCGTGTTCCAGACCCAGGCCTCGGTGGCGTCGAGCACCTGCTCCTGGAAGCGGGTTTGCAGCACCGAAAGCTGCTGCTGGATCGCTGCATAGCGCTCGCGTTCTTCGCCTTGCAGATGGACCCCGGCGAGACGGAAGTCGCGAATCGCGTGCTCGATGATCGTCCGGCGCGGCGTCGACAGGGTCGCGAATTCGGGTGACTGCGCGATTTGCTCGAAGCGCGTGTAAAGCGCCTGGTTCTGTCCCATTTCGGTCGCATAGGCGGACAGCTTGGGCCGGCAGGCGTTGTAGGCCGCGCGCCAGTCCGGCGAATTCGCCACGCCGTTCAGATGACCCACCGGCGAGAACACGCGGTGCAGGTCGTTGTCCAGCCGCTCCAGCCTGGCGACGAAGTTGTCCCAGGTCGGCTCGCTGATCTGCTCCAGCTCGCGAACGGCGGCGCGGTTGGCGTCCAGCACCGCGTCCAGGGCCGGCTCGGCATGCTCGGGACGAATATGGGAGAACGGCGGCAGCTCATGGCCGCGAATCATCTCCAGCAGCGGGTTGTTCATGCGGGTGATGGCCATCGAAAACGGGGCGAGACTTTATCACGCGCTCCTGTCCGGTTTTCGGTGCGACAAGCCTGGTTCAGAGCAGCCCGCGTGCGGCCAGCGCGGTGGCTGCGCCGGCGCCCGAGAGTAGGAAACCGGAAAACGCGAGACCGGCCTGCAAGCGGTAGCGGCCCACCAGTTTTTCCTGCGGTTCGGCCGACAGCAGAAACGGTTTCCGGCTGGTAGGGCGGGCTAGCACGTGGATGTCGGGTTGCGCGGCCTGGTTGGCCAGTTTCTCGCGGACCTGGGCGACGGCCCTCGCACGCACCTGCTCCCATTCCTCGAGATCGATTTCACCGTCGCCATCGGCATCGAACTCCCGCAGCAGGGTGGCTTCGTCCCGCTTCCACTCGGCGAGCAGCTCGCGGACATCGGACTGCTCGTCGAATTCGTGGTGCACGCCCTGGGAGCGAAACTGGCCCAGTGCGTAGATGGGGTGCAACGGAGGGATGCTGTGCTCCACGTAGCGGTAGCGGCCAAACAGTCCCAGGCCACCGGTCTTGGGTCCGGTGGATGGGCGCGCGGTCGAGCCGTACCAGCGATGGCGGGTGCTCGGAATCACCTTGGCGGCCTCGGGGTCGACGATGCATTCCCCGGTGTCATCGACCAGCAGGAACAGCGCATCGGAGCGGCCATTGTCGATGGTGACCCAGCGCGTGCTGCGACGACCGTTGGAATAAGTGGTCCGGCGCTCCTCGATCTTGAACCACCACCAGACACAGGGCGTATGGCTCAGGGGGGTGTGGATGGGCGGGCCATCCAGCATCTTGCCGAAGCCCGACAGCTCCACGTAGCCCTGCGGCGCGGAGCGAATCTTTGCCGTCGGCGTGTCGGTGATCAGCCGCGATCGCTTCAGGAACATGAAGCTGATGAACAGCGTGACCAGCGCGACGACGATCAGGGCGCCGGTCCAGAACCAGAATTCGCCGTCCGGGGCGGCGGCGATGTCCGAGAGCAAAGCGTTCATTCGCGGCGATCGGGGCCACCGGCCCCCACGTCCGTGCTCAGTTGAACAGGGCGCGCACGTCCACGTCCGCCTTCTCGGATTCCGAGAATTCCAGCAGATCGGCGGCCTTGAAGTTGAAGACCCGCGCGATCAGTACGTCGGGAATCTGCTCAATGCGCACGTTGTTGTTGTTCACGGTTTCGTTGTAGTACTCGCGGCGGTCGGCGATCGCGTTTTCCAGGCCGGAAATGCGAGCCTGCAATTGCTGAAAGGACTGGTTCGCCTTGAGTTCGGGATAGGCTTCGGCGACCGCGAACAGGTTGCCCAGGCCCAGCCGCATCTGGGTCTCCGCCTGACCGACGCCCTTGACGTCGCCGTTGGCGCGCGCGGCCGCCGCCGCCGAGCGTGCCTGCATGACCTTTTCGAGCGTGTCCTGCTCGAACTTCATGTACTGTTTGCAGGTCTCGATCAACTTCGGCAACTCGTCATGGCGCTGCTTCAGCAGCACATCGATGTTGCTCCACGCCTTGCTCACGGCGTGTTTCAGATTGACCAGATTGTTGTAGATGACGATTCCGTACAGCACGGCGCCAAGGGCAATGCCCCAGAACACGAAGGTGCTGATCGCACTCGAAGCTGATTCCATCCCCGGTTCCCCGCAATTTGATGGGAAAAGTCTAGGCGCTGGGCGGTTTCACCACAACGCGAATCGTGGAACTTTTCGCCCGTCGCCGGGGCCAATGGCTACCGCCGGTCGATTGCGGCGGCCAGCACGCGGGCATGGATGATTCCAGGACGGACAGAATGACGACCAAAACGGACTTTCTGGTGATCGGCGGCGGCAGTGCCGGCGTCGCCACCGCACGCAGGGCCGCGCGGCATGGTGCCCGGGTGACCCTGATCGAGCGTGGCCGCATGGGCGGCACCTGCGTCAACGTCGGTTGCGTGCCAAAGAAGGTGATGTGGCAGGCCGGCCGCATGGCCAATGCCATGGATGACATGTCCGGCTACGGGTTTGACGGGGAGCCGATGCGCCACGACTGGGCGCGTCTGGTCGAGCGGCGCGAGGCCTACATCCGGCGGCTGAACGGCATCTACGACTCGAACCTGGAGAAGGAAGGCGTCGATGTCGTTCGCGGCTCCGCGCGATTCGTCGGTCCGCGTCGGGTCCGGGTGGCCGATGCGGAGTACGAAGCCGACCATGTGCTCGTCGCCGTCGGCGGGCGCCCGGTCCGGCCGGACGACATTCTCGGGTCCGATCTGGGGATCGACTCGGATGGTTTCTTCGCCCTGGAATCGCTACCGGCCAGGACCGCGGTGATCGGCTCCGGTTACATCGCCGTCGAACTGGCGGGGGTGCTCGCCGCTCTGGGCAGCCGGACCAGCCTGCTGTTCCGGCACGACACGGTACTTCGTGATTTCGATGAGATGCTCGGCCCGCTGCTGGTGGAGGCGATGCGGGGCCAGGGCGTCGACATGCGCGCGAACAGCCCCGTGTCTCGGGTGGAGCGGGATGGCGGCGACTTGCTGGTTCATCACGGCGCGTCGGAACCTCTGCGCGTGGATCAGGTCCTCTGGGCTGTGGGCCGCGTGCCCGAGACCGCGTCACTGGGTCTGGAGGTGGCGGGTATCGCGTCCGATGAGCAGGGTTACGTGCCGGTGGATGCGTTTCAGAACACCAATCAGGCTGGTGTCTACGCCGTCGGTGACGTGACCGGCGGACCGGCGTTGACGCCCGTCGCGATTGCGGCCGGGCGCCGGTTGGCGGATCGGGTGTTCGGCGGCCAGGCTGACCGTCATCTGGACATGACGATGATTCCGACCGTGGTGTTCTCGTCGCCCACGATCGGAACGGTTGGCCTGACCGAACGGCAGGCGCGCGAGCAGTTCGGCGATGCGGTCAAGGTGTACGGCTCGACATTTCGGGCGCTGTACTACGGCGTGCTGGACAACAAGCAGACGAGCTGTTTCAAGCTGGTCTGCGCTGGCGACGAGGAACGCGTGGTCGGCTGCCATCTCTTCGGCAGTGGTGCCGACGAGATTCTGCAGGGCTTCGCGGTGGCGATGCGCATGGGCGCGACCAAGCGCGATTTCGACGACACCGTGGCAATTCACCCCACGAGTGCGGAAGAACTGGTGACGATGACATGACATGGATGACGAACGGCGCGGGACGCGCACTGGTGTTGATCACCCTGACGGTGAGCCTGCTGTCCGGCTGCGCCGGGCAGAAGATCCTCAACGCATTCACGCCCCAGCGCGACCTGGAGAAGGCAACCAACCTCTCCTACGGGCCGGACCCGCGTCAGAAGCTGGATATCTACACGCCGGAGGGCGCGAGCAATGCGCCGGTGGTCGTGTTTTTCTACGGTGGCAACTGGACCGACGGCAGCAAGAATCTGTACGAGTTCGTCGCCCAGGCATTGACGTCGCGTGGCTTCGTCGCCGTGGTGCCGGACTATCGACTGTATCCGGAGGTCCGGTTCCCCGCCTTCGTCGAGGATGGTGCCGCCGCGGTCGCCTACGCGCGGCAGGTCGCCAGTCGCTACGGCGGTGATCCGGACAAGCTGTTCGTGATGGGGCACTCCGCCGGCGCGCACATCGCCGCGATGCTCGCCACGGATGAGCGCTACCTGCGATCGCAGGGCGGCAGCCGAGCCTGGCTACGCGGGTTCATCGGCCTGGCCGGACCCTACGATTTCCTGCCGATCCAGGACGAGACCACGCGCGCCATCTTCGGGCCGGAGTCCGAGCATCCGAATTCACAGCCGGTGAACTTCGTCGACGGACAGGTGCCGCCGACGCTGCTGTTGCACGGCGAGAACGACCAGGTCGTCTACGCCGACAACTCGCGTGGTCTGGCCCAGCGCATCGCGGAGGAAGGTGGCCAGCCCAAGCTGATCGTCTACTCCAAGATGTCGCATCAGAAGATGATCGCGGTGTTTGGCGCACCGCTGCGCGGGTTGTCCGATGCGGTGGACAAGGTCGCGGCGTTCGTGCGCGAGCAATCGAAGGCTCCCCGGTCCGCGCCGCCGGCCGAGCAGGCGCCTGCGGTATCATCCGACTACTCATTCGAAACGCGACCCATCGATGACGAAGACCCTCGTCCTGCTGAGACACGGCCAGAGCCAGTGGAACCTTGATAACCGATTCACCGGTTGGGTGGATGTCGATCTTTCCGATCAGGGCGTTGCCGAAGCGCAAGCTGCCGGCAAGCTGATGCGGGACGAAGGCCTGGCCTTCGATGTGGTGCACACCTCGCTGCTCAAACGCGCGATCCGGACCATGCAACTCGCCATGGCCGAAGCGGACCAGTTGTGGGTGCCGGTGCAACGCAGCTGGCGCCTGAACGAACGCCACTACGGTGGCCTGCAGGGCCTGAACAAGGCGGAAACCACCGCCAGGCACGGCGAGGAGCAGGTGCTGATCTGGCGGCGCAGCTACGACACGCCTCCACCGGAGATGCCGACCTCCGATCCGGACCACCCGGTTCATGACCGTCGCTACCAGGGCCTGGATGCACGCGTGCTGCCGGGCACGGAGTCGTTGAAACTGACCCTGGAGCGGGTGCTGCCCTACTGGCATGACGCGATCGTTCCCGACCTGCTGGCCGACAAGACCGTGCTGGTCGCCGCCCACGGCAACAGCCTGCGCGCCATGGTCAAGTACCTGGATGGCATCTCGGACGACGAGATCACCGGGCTGAATATCCCCACCGGCATCCCGCTGAAGTACACGCTGGACGATCAGCTCAACGTGGTCGACAAGGGCTATCTGGGCGATGCCGAGGCCGCGGCCGCCGCCGCCGAGGCCGTCGCCAACCAGGCCAAGGCCTGAGAGCGCCGGTCCCCGCGGTCCATATGCCGTGACGGACGCCGCCACCCGACTCGCCGAGCTCGGCTGGACCGCGTTCGAGGAGGCGCAAGGCAAGCCCGACCACGAGCCGGTGCGGGTGTTTTCGATACACCGAAGCGAGGCGCTTGCCCGGTCGGTGGATGGCGAATGCCGTGTCGACCTCGCGATGCATCGGGCTCTGGGCGCCATCGCCGTGGGCGACTGGCTGCTTCGGTCGACCGATGGCGACAGCTACACACGGCTGGAGCGGCGGACCGAAATCGCCCGCAAGGCGGCTGGTGAGCATGTCCACAAGCAGGTGTTGTCGGCCAATGTCGACCGCCTGCTGATCGTTTCCAGTTGCAACCAGGAGTTCAGCCTTCCGCGGCTGGAGCGCTATCTGGTGCTCGCCTGCGACTGCGGTGTGGAACCGGAGATCATCCTGACCAAGGCCGATCTCAGCGACGAGGCGGAATCGCTGGCACGGGCCGCCGCCAGTCTGCTGGACGGTGTGCCGGTGCGGCTGGTCGACGCCCGTGATGCCGATCAGGTGCGCCCGCTCGCCGAGAGCATTCGGCCGGGGGAAACACTGGCGCTGGTCGGCTCCTCGGGCGTTGGCAAGACGACATTGGCCAACGCGTTGGGTGCGCCGGATCTGGCGACCGGCGCGGTGCGCGGCATTGACGACAAGGGTCGTCACACGA
Source organism: uncultured Abyssibacter sp. (assembly GCF_964000955.1). Taxonomy (NCBI): domain Bacteria; kingdom Pseudomonadati; phylum Pseudomonadota; class Gammaproteobacteria; order Chromatiales; family Oceanococcaceae; genus Abyssibacter; species uncultured Abyssibacter sp. The sequence goes on along the minus strand of NZ_CAXFCL010000147.1, from coordinate 17,537 downwards.
CCACGGCGCGATCGATGGTGCAGCTGCCCGGCGGTGGTTTGCTGATCGACAATCCGGGTATTCGCGAGTTGCAGCTCACCGATTGCGAACGGGGCATCGCCAAGGTGTTCTCCGACGTGCTGGGGCGCGCCGAACAGTGCCGCTTTCAGGACTGCTCGCACGAAGCCGAGCCCGGTTGCGCGGTTCAGGCCGCGATCGAGTCCGGAGCGTTGCCTGCCCGCCGGCTCGACAGCTTCCGGGCTCTGGAGGCGGAGCAGGCGCGCAACGCGGAGATTCTGGAAGCCAAGCGCCAGCGCGCCCGGGATATCGGGCACAAATACCGCAAGCTCAACTGGTCCAAGCGTGCCCGCCGCGGGCAATGATCCCGGACCTGTCGCGGCATCGCCGAAGGCGGCCGGCGCCAGCTTCCGTTAGGCTGTGGGCTCCATTGACCATGTTACGGATGACATGATGCTGACCAAACGGAGTGGTCTCCTGCTGGCCGTTGTTTGCGGTCTGATGACGGCCTGTAGTGGAGGGGATGACGATGGTGGCGGGGAGACCGGTATTCCCGAAGTCACCCTGGGCGCCGGCTCCTACAACCGTGCGGTCACGGTTGACGGTGTCGAGAGCAACTACCGTCTCTATGTGCCGGCCGGGGTGGAACCGGGCGACGAGGAAGCGCTGCCTCTGGTCATCTCGCTGCACGGCGGGGGTTCCGATCCTGTGGAACACGATCTGTTCACCCGCTTTCGACGGCTCGCCGACGACGAGACGTTCGTGCTCGTGACGCCAGCCGGTTTCGCGACGACCTGGAATGCCGGGTCCTGTTGCGGCCCGGCCGAGACGCAGCAGGTCGATCATGTCGCGGTGATCGACGGCCTGCTGGATGATGTCGAGCAGCTGGTGGCTCTGGACACGACGCGGGTGTACGTCACCGGCCATTCCAATGGCGGGATGATGGCGTATCGCCTGGCCTGCGAGCTGTCGGATCGGATTGCCGCCATCGCGCCGAATGCGGCGACGATGATGGATCGCGATCTGGATGCGGACCCGGTGGAGACGGTCTACAGCTGTCAGCCGACCCGGCCCGTTCCGGTGTTCCATGTTCATGGTCTCGCCGACACCTGCGTGCCGTTCGAGGGTGGTGAGAGCACGGGTCCGGAAGGTGGCACGCGGCCGCCGGTGTCCGATTCGATCGACTTCTGGGTCAGCAACAACCGCTGCCTGATCCCGCCGCTACTCAGCTCGTACAACAATGGTGACGCGCGTTGCGAGACGTATACCGGGTGTCAGGACACGGCGACCGTGACCCTGTGCACCGTCGAGAACGGCGGGCACACCTGGCCGGGCTCCGGCATCAACCCGTCGGCCGACACCTGCGGTGGCGATGCCGCCGACGATCTCGAGGCCACTCAGCAAATCTGGGATTTTTTCTCCGGGCAAAGCCTCTGATCGCATCGCGCGGGCCTACAATGCGCACCCGTTCAACGCTTGTGCGCAACCATGTTGCTGTCTGTTCGCCAGCTCGATTTTCATGTCGGCACCCACGCGATTCTCGATCAGGCTGATCTGGTCATCGAGCCTCGTGAACGCGTCTGTCTGGTGGGGCGCAACGGGGCCGGAAAGTCCACACTGCTGAAACTGATCGCCGGTACGGTGGACCCGGATGCCGGCGAGATCGACCGCAGCAACGCGCCGACGATCGCCTCGCTGCCGCAGGAGGTGCCGGACGGGCTGGACGGTTCGGTTTACGACGTCGTGGCGCAGGGGCTCGGCACCGCCGGGCGTCTGGTGGCCGAGTATCACGAGGTGCTCGCGCACGACGCCGAGAACCTGGACCGCCTGGCGCGGGTGCAGCAGGCCCTGGAGGCGGCGGACGGCTGGACGTTGTCGACCCGTGTCGAGGCGACGCTGTCCCGCCTCTCGCTGGATGGCGACGCGGCATTCGCGGCACTGTCGGGTGGGCTCAAGCGCCGGGTGCTGCTCGCGCAGGCACTGGTGTCCGAGCCCGATCTGCTACTGCTCGACGAGCCGACCAACCATCTGGACATCGACAGCATCGGCTGGCTGGAGGAATTCCTGCTCGGCTGGGGTGGCACGCTGCTGTTCATCACCCATGACCGGGCATTTCTCCAGCGTCTGGCGACGCGCATCATCGAACTGGACCGGGGGCGGCTGAGCAGCTGGCCGGGCAGCTACGAGGACTACCTGCGGCGCAAGGCCGAGGCGCTGGAGGCCGAAGCCCAGCAGAACGCCCTATTCGACAAGAAACTGGCGCAAGAAGAGGCCTGGATTCGTCAGGGGATCAAGGCGCGGCGCACCCGCAACGAGGGGCGCGTTCGGGCGCTCAAGGCCATGCGAGCGGAATACCAGCAACGCCGCACCCGGCAGGGCACGGCGAAGATCGCCGTCGAGGAAGCCGAGCGCAGCGGCAAGCTGGTGACCGAGGTCACCGACCTGCGCTACGCCTACGGCGAGCAATGCATCGTCGATGGGCTGACGACCACGATTCTTCGTGGTGACAAGGTCGGCGTGCTCGGCCCCAACGGGGTCGGCAAGACCACGCTGCTGCGACTGATGCTCGGCCAGCTCGAGCCGGACGCTGGCAGCGTGCGGCTGGGCACCAAGCTGGAGATCGCGGTGTTCGACCAGTTGCGAGACCAGCTGGATCCCGCCAGAACCGTGGTCGAGCACATCGGTGAGGGCAAGGAAACGGTCACCATCGGTGGTCAGCAGAAGCACGTCATCAGCTATCTCGCCGACTTCCTGTTTCCGCCGGATCGCGCGCGCAGCCCGGTGAGCGTGTTGTCGGGTGGTGAGCGCAGCCGGCTGATGCTCGCCCGCCTGTTCTCGCGCCCGTCCAACCTGCTCATTCTCGATGAGCCCACCAACGATCTCGACATCGAGACGCTGGAACTGCTGGAAGAACGGTTGATCGACTACGCCGGGACCGTGATCGTGGTCAGCCACGACCGTGCCTTCGTCGACAATGTCGTCACGCGCACGCTGGCGTTCGAGGGGCACGGTCGCATCGGTGACTATGTCGGTGGATACGAGGACTGGCTGCGGCAGCGACCGGTGTCGGCCCCGCCGCGTGCCACCAGGACCGCGGAACCTTCAACGCCCAGGCCGGAGCCCCGACGCTCCCGCCTTGGTCACAAGGCACGGCGCGAACTGGAGGATTTGCCGGCACGCATCGAGGCGCTGGAGGCGGAGCAGGCGACGCTCACCCAGCGCCTGTCCGAGGCGTACTCCAGCGATTCGAAGGAAGCGGAGGGGCTTCAGCAGTCGCTGGACGCGTTGGTCGAAAGGCTGGAGCAGGCCTACGCTCGCTGGGAGGCGTTGGAGGCCGCCGGCGAGTAATACCGGCAGGGCCTCAGTCGAGTGACCACGCCGCGTGTTGCCGCAGCCACTCCAGCGCGTCGTCCGCGTCCTGTTCGAACCAGGCCCGCGTCGATCCCAGTCGGAAGCTGTAGCCCCAGGCGTCCATGTCGGCGAACGCCCGTTCGCGACCGAACCCGCTGACCCGGTCCGCCATCAGGATCTGGAGATAGCAGACGGCGTTCTCCTCCGTGTCGTCGCTCAGGGCGTCGGTGTCGAGCCCGCGGCGGCCACGTGCCGAGGCACAAAGCCAGTGGCCACCTTCGTGCAAGACGGAGTGCACCGGCGTGTCCGGCCGCATGTAGAGACGGTCGCCGATCAGGCCGGCCTCCTCGTCGCCCCAGTAACTGCCCGGGATCGGTTCGCCGGCCGCGACCTCGACGAGGCGCAGTCCGTGCGGCGCGAAGAGCGCGTCCAGCTCCTCGCGCCGGACCTCGGCTACGGTGAGGACGGGTGCGAGTACGCCGCCGGCCAATCGCCATCCTTGTCGAGGTAACGGTCACGCAACAGCGTTTGCCGGCTGGTCATGGATTGCACCGCACCGTTGATGATCACCGTCTCCGCCATGGTCGTGACCTCCAGCGGATCACCGGACCAGACCACGGCGTCGGCCACCTGGCCCGGCATCAGGCCATCACGCCCGTTGCCGAGACCAAAAATCCTCGCTGGGTTCACCGTGACCGACGCCAGCGCGGCGTCCCAGGGCAGGCCATGGGCGACGGCATTGCCGGCCAGTTGCCGGATGTTGCGTGCCTGGTGCGATTCGCCATCGTCGGCAATCGCGATCAGCACGCCGGCCGCATGCAGGATGGCGGCGGAGTCCGGTCGTGCGCCCAGCTGTTCGAAGTTTTCCGGCAGGTTGTCGACGGGGTTCAGGATGACCGGCACGCGCGCCTTCGCCAGCGCGTCCGCGACGATCCAGGCTTCCGCTCCACCTGCGATGATCAGCCGCAGGCCAAATTCGTCCGCCAGAGCCAGCGCGGCACCGATATCCGACGCACGATGGACCCGGGCGACTACGGGCAACTCGCCGGACATTGCCTTGAGCAGCACCTCGCGCGCGGGTCTGCGGATGGCGTAACCGGGGTTGGCCGTCTGCTTCTGCCCGGCCGGCAGCGCGTCCCAGGCCCTGGTGTCCTCCAGGGCTTCCCGCAACTCGCCCAGCGTGCCGGCGCGGGAGCCGCCGGTGAAATCGGCGCCGTGCTTGCCCAGGGTGACGAACAGCGCGGCGCGTGGCTTGATCACGAAGTCCGAAACCGGCGCCAGGCTGATGACGCTTCCCTGTCCGGCGAACAGGCTGCCCGGCGGGGTCGACAACCAGGCCGACGGACTGGTCGGTGCGACCATGGCGCGGGTCACGCCCTCGATGCGATTGATCGGGATCAGCGTGGAGCGTGGGTTGATGGCGCCGGTGACGTCGAAGGCCGCGCCCAGATGCGAGCTTTCGAGTTCGTTGTCGACCGTCCCGGCGACCAGTTCCACCTCCTCGACGCCCAGTGCGGACAGGGCATCGAACAGGCCCGGTGTCACCACCTTGTCCTTGCCGGCGATGGTCTTCACGTCGCCGGGGACGGACAGCTTGGGCCCCAGCGCAGCGATCTTGCCGTCGCGGATCAGCAACGTGCCCTGATCCAGCGTCCCGGCATCGCCCAGCGTGTGAATGGTGGCGCTTTCGATGGCGATACGCTGCGCGGCCGCGGGATTCATCGTCGCGCCGATCGTGATGAGGGCGGCGGCTGTCAGGCTGAAGCGGTTCACGAGTTCACCTCCAGGATGCCGAGCTTGAAGTCCCGCATCGGCTGTCTTTCGGGATCGTCGCGGTCGTAAAGCAGGGCGCCGTCGATGAACACCTGATCGGCGAGGCTGTAGACCGAGAAGGGGTTGCCCGACCAGATGACCACGTCGGCCATCTTGCCGGCTTCCAGCGTGCCGGTCTGGTCGAGAATGCCCATGGACTTCGCCGGGTTCGCCGTGACCCAGCGGATGGCATGCTCGGGGCGGATCTCCATGCCCGCGCGATTGCCGGCGGCCATGGCCTTGGCCGCCTCCTGGTTCAGTCGCTGAATGCCATGCGGATCGTCGGAGTGGACGATGGCGCAGCCGTTCTTGGCCGCGTCGACCATCGCGATGTTCTCGCGGATGCCGTCGAAGGCCTCCATCTTGAAGCCCCACCAGTCGGCCCACATGGCTGCGCAGACCTCGTTCTCACCCAGCAGGTCGGCGATCTTGTATGCCTCGACCGCGTGGTGGAAGGCCGTGACCTTGTAGCCGAACTCGCGCGCCACATCGAGCATGGTCGCCATCTCGTCGCCGCGATAGCAGTGGTTGTGCACCAGAATGTCGCCACGCAGCACGGCGGCCAGTGTTTCCAGCTTGAGGTCGCGTTGGGGCTTGTCGGCCGGGTCGGCTTCATCGCCCTTGGCCAGCCAGCGATCCCACTTGTCGCGGTAGGTTTCGGCCTCGATCCAGGCGGAGCGATAGCCGAACACGTTGCCCATCCGGGTGTAGGGCGTCTGCCGACCGGGTCCGTAGACCCGCTTCGGGTTCTCGCCGCAGGCCATCTTCAGCGCGTGCGGGGCGCCCGGGAATTTCATGCCCTGATAGGTGGTCGACGGCACGTTCTTCAGTGTCACGCCCCGGCCGCCGAACAGGTTGGCCGAGCCGGGCAGGATCAGCATCGAGGTGACGCCACCGGCCAGCGCGGTGTCGAAGCCAGGGTCCTGCGGCCACACGCCGTGCTCGGCCCAGACCCCGGCCGTGTTGTTGCCGGTGATCTCGTTGCCGTCGGACAGGGCCGCGACCTCCGGTGAGGGATAGACCCCCAGATGCGAGTGAGCGTCGATGATGCCGGGGGTGACCCAGCGGCCTTCGGCATCGATCACCCTGGCGCCACGCGGCGCCGACAGGTCGCGACCGACCTTGGCGATCCTGCCGTCTTCCAGCAGTACGGCGCCGTTGTCGATGCGCTCACCGGTGCCGGTCAGCACGGTCGCATTGCGGATCAGCGTGGTCTTGGAGGGCAGCGGCTGATAAGTCGAGGCAAAGGGTTCACGAGCGGGTTCCGTCGAATCCGTGGACGGGCCGCAGGCCGTCAACATCAGTGCGGTCAGCGCGAGGAAGAGTGAACGTGGGGACATGGGCGATGGCGTGACAATTGACAGGCTTGGAGAGTACCGGCCCGTGGCACAGGGGTGAAGCACCGGCCGGTTCGCATGACGGCGTCGACAGAGCTGGGATTTTTCTGCCAAGCGGCACGTCTGCCGTGATGAGGGGGGACGGTTGGCTATATCTTTGCATGTCATCTTTTCGTAAAGTTTAAATCACAGTCCGGCGACGACCGGGCAAGTGCACCGGGCCGAGCGTCCGGAACCGCACCGATTCACCATCCACTACACACTCGCAGGGCGCGGGTCTTTGCCGGTCGCGCCTGCATGGAGAACTTGGTCATGGGGCCCTCAACTCGCCTTTTCCGGTCGGCGCTGCTCGGCAGTGCCACGCTGTTTCTTTCCGTTCAGAACGTCCAGGCGTCCGAACCACCATCCCAGGACGTGACTGCCCCGACCGGGGCGGGCGACACCCTGGTGGTCGAATGGGTCGGCTCCGCACCGGCGGGTGCGACGGGTGCCGTGACCAACTCCTGTCCGGAAGGCACGGGTGATTCGCATGACATCGTCCTGGCGCTGCCGGACGGTTTCTACGACGGTCGATCGCTGATCGCGGACTTTCATATCGAGTGGCCGGTCGGCACCAACATCGGCATCGTCACCGATCCGGATCTGGTGCTCAGCATCTATCAGGATGGCACCGCGCTGGGCTCCAGCGATGGCGGATCCCCGGAGGAAAACGTCCGTGTGATCGATCCCGCCGCCGGCACGCTGACCGCTGTGGTGTGTCCTTATTTCGCCAGTGGCGCCACTGACTATTCGGCCAGCCTGACGCTGCAAGTCGCGGGCGAGACAGCCTGTGTGGAAGCCCCCACCAAGGCCATCGCCGCCGCGTCTCCGGTCTCCGCCGGTGGTAGCTTGAGCGGCCTGGAAGCGCCCCGGATCGGGAATTTCGACAAGTTCCTCAAGGAGGACGCGACGGCCCTGTCGGCGGTGCCGCAGGGTGTGTTCGGCGGCCGCTTGCAGAACGTGCAGTTCGACCGTCAGCTGGACAAGCCGACGTTCCTGTGGGCCGAGAAGGTGGCGCCAAGTCCGTCCGTTGGCGCATTGGCCGACGAGCGCGAACTGATGATCGCCAAGGCCCGTGCGCATCTGCGTCGGGAATCCAAGCTGCTGAAGCTCACCGACGCGCTGATCGACGAAGCGGAGGTGGCCTTCGCGGGCTACAACGGTGCGGGCCCCGCCGTGGTGCGTTTCCGCCAGCGTGTCGGTGGTCTGGAAGTCTTCCAGCGCTATCTCAACGTGCTGATGGACCGGAATCTCGACCCGGTCGCCGTCTCCGGTTACTTCGCGACGGATTTTGACGCCGGCGAAGTCGCCACCCGCAGCTTTGCATCAGGCGCAGCGCAGGCCATTGCGTCAGCCTGGGGATCGCTGGGCGGCGTGCTGAGCGCATTGAACCTGGTGCCCGAGGATGTCGACGGCGAATACACCTGGTTCTCACTGCCGGTGTTGTCCGGATCTCATCTCATGGAACGGCGGCCGCGTGTCCGCTCCATGTACTACGCGCGTGGCAACACGCTGGAGCCGGCGTACTACGTCGAGCTGTTCAGCCGCACGCGCGTTGGTGGTGCATTGAGCGCCTTCGCCTTCATGGTGTCGGCGGAGTCCGGCGAGATTCTGCATCGCAAGAATCTGGTCAACGACGCCGCCTTCACCTATCGCGTGTTCGCGGACACGACGGCGCCTTACGCGCCGTTCGATTCGCCTCTGGGGAATGATCAGACGCCGTTCCAGGGTTCCGGCCCCGATGTCGATGTGCCGCGACTGCCGGCCTCGACGGCGCTGGTGTCGCTGGAGTCCGGACCGATCAGCACCGGTGATCCGTGGCTTGCGGACGACGCGACCCAGACCATCGGCAACAACGTCGAGGCCTGTATCGATGCCTTCGATACACCGGTGTCCGGGATCATTTCCAACCCGCTGAACATCTGCACCGAAATCACGCAGGATGTGCCGGATATCTACGCACCGACCAGTGGCGACCGGGAGTTCGACTACGACGTGATTCCCGACGGCGATCCCAGCGAGCAGGAAGCCCAGTACGGCGCCATCGTGAACATGTTCTACATCGTCAACTGGATGCACGACTGGTGGTACGACCACGGTTTCGACGAGGAATCCGGCAACGCCCAGCTGGACAACTACGGTCGCGGTGGCGCCGACGGTGACCCGATCCTGGCGCAGGGTCAGGATGCTTCCGGCCGCAACAACGCCAACATGGCCACTCCGGCTGACGGCTCCTCGCCGACGATGCAGCAGTACCTGTTCGACGGTGCGCTCAACGGCGAGGTGAAGCAGCTGACGCCGACCGAAACCGAGCCGTTCACGTTCACCGGTGCGTCCTTCGGGCCGTCCACCTTCGACGTGACCGGGTCGGTGGTCGTCGCCGCCGACAACTTTGGCGATTCGGACACGGATGGCTGTGGCCTCGTCGATCCGCTGCTGGGTCTGGTCAATGCTCCGGGGCTGCCTCAGTTGAGCCTGGCCGGCAACATCGCCCTGATTGATCGCGGCGGCTGCCCGTTCACGACCAAGGCCCAGTTCGCCCTGCTTTCCGGTGCGAGCGCGATGGTCGTGGTGAACAACGTCGATACGGCACCGATCACCATGGGCAACGGGGACGTGCCGCTCGTGCCGATTCCGAACAGCCCGACCGATCCGCTCTACCAGATTCCGTCCGTGATGATCACCAAGGCCGACGGCCAGATCATCAAGGACAATCTGGCGGCCGGCGAGGTCACCATGCGGGTGAACCGCGAGCCGTCCGTCGATTCCGACGGCACGCTGGACAACCAGATCATCGCGCATGAGCTGTTCCACTACGTGCATCACCGTCTGACCGACTCGAGCAACCAGCAGGCCGGCGCCATGTCCGAGGGCTGGGGCGACATCAACGCCTTCATGCTGTCGGCCCGGGCGGATGATGCGAACGCGCCGTTCAACACGAACTACTCGGGTGCCTACTCACTGGCCGGCTACGTCACCCACAACTTCTGGTCGGGCATTCGTCGGGCGCCGTACTCCACGGACTTCTCGAAGAACGCGTTCACCTTCAAGCACATTGCCGACGGTGAACCGACGCCGGATGGTGGTGACGGTGCGACCAACTCGGCCGTTCACAACTCGGGCGAGATCTGGGCGAACATGATGTGGAACTGCTACGCCGGGCTCATCAACGACCCGCGGCACAGCTTCGACGAGGCCCAGGCCCGGATGAAGGACTACATCATCGGCGGCTTCAAGATGACGCCCGCGAATGCGACCTACACCGAGGCGCGTGACGCGGTCCTGTCGGTCGTGCTCGCCAACGACTACCTGGACTTCGAGGCGTGCTCGAACGGCTTTGCCGCACGTGGCGCGGGCCTGGAAGCCGTGGCACCGTCGCGTGACAGCGCCGACCATGTCGGTGTGGTCGAGGACTACACCCCGTTCGTCTGCGAGGCGAGCCAGGGTGGCGGAGACGACGGCGATGGTGATGGCGGCAACCCGCCGACCGGCTCCAGCGGAAGCATGGGTCTCGGCGTGCTGGCCTTCCTGCTGGCGATGAGTCTGGCGCTGACACGTCGCCGCACGGGACTGATGAAGCGATAAGCTCGCTGCATCCGCTCATCAACCGGGCGCTGGGTTTCCAGCGTCCGGTTTTTTTGTTGGGCCTCATTTACCACTCCCCGCGGATGAGGGGCTTTGCTACGGTCTTCCGACCAGAACCGGCCATGACGATGCCGGTCGGAGGAGACGACAATGCATACCCGATTCCCGGACGGTCGCGTCGTGCGCGGCCTTACCCTGTTCACGTCCGCCTTGCTGCTCTGTGCCTGTGGAAGCAGCAGTGCCCCCGAATCCACACCCGTCGATGACGCGCCGGGCAGCGTGGCCGACTTCCATACACTGGCGACGCCCGCGCTGGCATCCGGACAAATCGAGCTGCTGACGCTCTCGACCCTGCCCGATACGGTTACCAACGGCGATGTGCTGGTGGGCGTGCGCGGGGTGGGCGAGGCCGACACGCTGCAATTCAGTGTCAACGGCGCGCCGGTCGACGTGGACATGATCGATGCCGCCGCCGAGCGTCGCGCCCTGATCTCCGATCTGCGGACGGGCGAAAACCGTATCTCCGTGACGGCGACCGGCCCTGACGGCAACCGGTCGGCCACGCTGACGGTTCGCAACCACCCGGTCACCGGCCCGGTCATCTCCGGCCCACATCAACACCCGTTCCGATGCCGGACCGAGGACGCCGAACTGGGCGCGCCGCTGGACGAGGACTGCTCCGTGGCGACGCAGTATCAGTGGTTCTACCGCTCCGCCATCGACCAGAGCGTGCAGCCGCTGGAGGATCCGTACGCCGATTACCCGGCCGATACACTGATGACGGAGCTGGCGGACGGCCGGATCGTGCCGTACGTGGTGCGGGTGGAGTCGGCCACCATCAACCGCGGCATCGCCCGCATCGCGGTGCTGGACGACCCCGCCGCGCGAGGGCCTGACGCGCCATTCGACGGTGCGCAGTTCAATCGCAAGGTCTACTACGCCTACGGTGAATCCTGTGGCGTGGGTTTCGATCAGGGCGTGAATGATCCGGAGATCGTGCTCGGCGGCTTCCCCGACCTCACCACGATCTCGGCCGATCGCCTGCTGATCAATCTGGTCGGCATCCAGGACCGGCTCGGCAAGGGTGACGCCATCGTTCACTCCACGCTGTCGTCGTTTGGCGTGCACTGCAATCCGATGATCAGCATCGAAACGACGATGATGATCAAGGAGCACATCAGCGAAACCTACGGGCTGGTGGAAACCATGGTGGGGACCAACGGCTCAGGCGCGGCATTGCAGCAGTACAACGCCGCCAACAACGCGCCGGGATTGCTGTCCGGCGCGATGCCGACGGCCACCTTCGCGGACATTCCGTCGACCGCGATGACCGTGACCGACTGCGGTCTGCTGCAGCACTACTACGAGGTCAGCGAGCTGGATTGGTCGGTGCTCAAGCAGGCGGCCGTCAATGGCCACAATCTGCTGACCGGCAGTCAGCTCAATGCCATCTGTCAGAGCTGGACCGATGCCTTCTTCGATCGGGTGATTCCGACCCGGGGTTGCTCGGTGCCCGAGGACCAGCGCTACCACCCGGAGAACAATCCGACCGGCGCGCGCTGCACCATCCAGGACGCCAACGTGAACATCTTCGGCATCGACCCGCAGACCGGGTTCGCCTACCGGCCGCTGGACAATGTCGGCGTGCAGTACGGACTGCAGGCCTTCAACGCCGGGGTGATCAGCTTCGACGAGTTTCTCGACCTGAACCGCAACATCGGTGGCCTCGACATCGATGGCAACTTCGTGCCCGCACGCCATGCGATGGACCCCGACGTGGCCGAGCTCACCTATCGCATCGGTGGCGTCATCGGTCGCGGCGCGCTGGCGGAAACGCCGGTCATGGACATCGCTCCGTATCTGGACCTGATCCCGACCGCGAACATCCACGAGGCGGTGCGCCCGTTCACGGTCCGGGCGCGTCTGCGCGAACACACCGGCCAGGATGTGACCCAGAGCATCTGGCGCGGGGTGCTGACCCAGCCTGACGCGTTTCCGCAGATGTACGAATGGCTGGACAATCTCGCCAGCGCCGACACCACCGGTGATCGCGTGCAGGACGTGATGCTCGCCAAGCCGGCCACGGCGGCGGATCGCTGCGCCTTCGGCACGCTCGGCGGCCGGCTGGAACTGCCCGATGCGATCATCGGTCCGCTGGGGATCCAGCTGCCGTTGCTGACGGGCATCATCTCGCCGCTGAACGATCTGGTTCCGGTTGATATCGACATTCCGCTACGCGTGGATGTCCCAGAGGATTTCGACTCGGGCATCGGCCCGTGTTCGCTCGTGCTTCCGGTCACCTCCACGCCACGGATGGTGGCGGGCATGCCCATGTCCGACGATGTGCTCAAGTGCCAGCTCAAGCCGCTCGATCCCGCCGACTACGCGGGCGGATTGTCCGCGGAGCAACTGGGCGAGCTGGCGTCGGTGTTTCCCGACGGCGTCTGCGACTACAGCCTGCCCGGTGTGGGCGAGGTGGAGCACAGCATGCAGTGGGTCAGTCTGGGTGGTGACACGCTGACCAACCCACGGGAACTGCGTTGGCGGACCGCGAGATCGTCGTCGCGCTGAGCGTCCGTGACGGGCCGGCGTGCGAACCGGCCCGTCACGATCCAGGATGATGATCGCGTCATCCCGTGTGTTCGGGACAAATGGACCATGAATCCCTCCTGTTTGCCGTCAATGTTTAACAATTGCTGAACACACTGGTGGCTTTGCGTCCGGACGGACGTGTTGGGGAACCGGGGTTATGGATCGTCGCAGTTTTCTTCGTCAGTCCGGTCTGCTGACCGGGGCTACGCTGGTGCCCGTGCTGAGCGGGTGCGGTGAATCGTCGGACCCGACCGGGCGTGAGCCGCCGCCGACGGGTGTCGTCGCATTCAAGCATGGCGTCGCGAGCGGTGATCCGCTGACCGATCGCGTGATTCTGTGGACGCGCGTCACTCCGGGCGAGGACGGGCCGGTGACGGTCCGCTACCAGGTCGCCACCGACCCTGCGCTTCAGGCAATCGTCGTTGACGAGCGGGTCGTGACCACCGCCGAGCGTGACTACACCGTCAAGGTCGATCCGGTCGGGCTGTCACCCGGCACGACCTACTATTACCGCTTCGAGGTGGGTGATGTCCGCTCCCCGATTGGTCGCACGAAGACGCTGCCCTCCGGCGCCGTCGATCGTCTGCGGTTTGCGTTCACATCCTGTTCGAACTATCCGGCCGGCTACTTCAACGCCTATCGTCACATGGCCGCCCGCGCCGATCTGGATGCCGTTTTTCATCTGGGGGATTTTCTCTACGAGTCGGGTAGCACCGGCGGGTTGGGACGTGCGCATGCGCCTGATCATGAAATCGTTACGCTGACCGACTATCGGCAGCGCCACGCGCAGTACAAGACCGATCCGGATCTCCAGGCGCTGCAACGTCAGCATCCGATGATCTGCGTCTGGGATGACCACGAATCCACCAACGACTCCTGGTCGGACGGGGCGCAGAATCACACAGAGGGTGAAGAGGGCGTCTGGGCCGAGCGCAAGGCCATCGCGATCCAGGTGTTCTTCGAGTGGATGCCCATTCGTCTGGTCGACCCCGCGGACGATCAGCGCATCTGGCGGCAGTTCACGTTTGGAGATCTCGTCGATCTGCTCATGCTGGACACGCGCCTGTACGGGCGGGACGAGCAGTTGCCGACCCCGCCGCTCAACCCGGTGACCCTGAACGATCCGTCCCGGCAGTTGCTGGGTGGCGTCCAGGAAGCCTGGCTGGCCGGACGGCTGGCGACCTCCACCGCGCGCTGGAAGCTGCTGGGGCAGCAGGTGATGTTCGGTCAGCTGCGTCTGGCCTCGCTGCCCGATCTGACGGTGCTCGGCATTACGCTGGCCGAGGAGCTGCTCGCGATCAACGCCGACCAGTGGGACGGGTATCCGGCGGCGCGTGACCGCGTGTTCGACATGATCGAGGCCAACGCCCAGGACGACATCGTCGTGCTGACCGGTGACATTCACAGCAGCTGGGGGATCGAGCTTTATCGCGACCCCGGCCAGCTGCTGACGCTGCTCGACAATATCGTCGGTGACCCGGTCGACCTGGGGCTGATCAAGGCTCTCGGCGTCGAGTTCGTGACGCCGTCGGTCACCTCCAGCGGGTTCCCCGCGGGCACGACGCCGTTGCTGCAGGCCGCCTTCAATCTGGTAGACCCGCACATCAAGTACTTCGAAGGTGAACTGCACGGCTACGTGCTGCTGGACATCACCCACGAGCGGACGCAGGGCGAATGGTGGTACGTGGATTCGATCACCGATTCCGCATCCGGCGAGTACTACGCGCGCGGGCTTTACACCCTCACCGGCGAGAATCACCTGCGCCGGGCGGATGGCCCGACCGACGCCAGACCGGGAGCTCCCGCGCTGGCGCCCTGAGCCGTCGGCTCTAGCGCAGCGTCATCCGGAAGATCGCGAAGCGGTTGTCGCGCTGCACGCGCTGGAGCAGGCGGTCACTGGTGAAGACCAGCTGTCCGTGCGCCAGCCGCTGGAATGTCGCGTTGCCGGGGCCGGTGATCCGAGCCTGCTCGCCGAAGCCATCATCGGTGACCGCCGCGGCGTAGATGCGCCAGCGCCAGTCGGCGCCGCGGCTGTCGGACCAGGTCAGCACCGGCTGGCCCTGGGCCGTGTCGCCGAAGACCGGGCGGCGCGCCATGCCCGGGTTGGCCACATTCGTGACCGCGACGACGGGCGCGAAGCTGGCGCCATCATCCACGGAGCGGGTGCTGCGGATGAACAGGTCGCGGCCGGATGATCCGCCGTTGTCCTTGGCGTCCCAGGCCACGAGTAGCCTGCCTTCGGCATCGAAGGCCAGGGTCGAATGCCAGTCCGCATGACTGGGGTCGTTGCTGGCATTGACCGGTTCGGACCAGTCGCCATTGGCGGGGCGGGTCGCGACCAGAATCTCCCAGTCGTCCGGGTCCGTGCCTTCTCCGGTCAGGATGGAGCCGGTCCAGCCGGGTTCGCTGTCGAAACGATTGTCCTGCCAGCTCACCGCGACCAGGCCATCGTCACGCACCGCCACCGCGGGCGCGATGGAGGCCGGATGGCGGCCGCTGCGTGTGTCCAGCGGGTTCGCGGGAATCACGGTCTTGCCGCCGCCGGAAAGATTCACCGGCTCGGCATCCCGACCGAGGATGCGCGCCATCACGTCAAAGGCGGCCAGATTGAGCGGCGCGGGCAGGAGGCCGGTGGCGTTGTCCTGCCACACCACGACGGGAAAGCCATCGGGGGTGGTGGCGATGTCCGGATGCATCGCCCGGCCCGCGCCCTGACTGACGATGGTGACGTCGCCCCAGGTTGCACCACCGTCGGTACTGGTGCGCAGCTGTATCTGCGGGCGCCGGGGTGTCTGGTCCTCGCCTTCATCCTGCCAGACGACCCACACGGTCTGGTCACTGGCGGCGACGCGGGGAAAACGCGCGGTACCGGAGGCGCTGAGCACGACCGGTTCGGACAGCGCCGCGCCGCCGGTTTGTCCCCGGCGATAAACCACCTGGGTCGTGCCGGGGCCATGTGCCTCGGCCACCAGATGCATGGCGGTTCCGGAGACGGCGACGTCCGCGAAGCCGTGGAAGTCCTCCCCGATGAAGGCCGGCACCGCTCCATCGGCCGCGGTCGTATCGGCGGGGATGTCGAATTCGGGCTGTGGTTCGGCCAGCTCACTCGTGAGTGAAACGAAGATCGGGCTGGTGATGGCGAGGAGCTGATCCGTCGGGTTGGGTGGCGCTTCCAGGCCCGAGATGATGCCGGGGCCACGGACCATCAGATACCACCAGGCGTGACCGCCGGGCGGCGCGGCGACCTCCAGAACCTGGGGCCCCGAGGCGAGGTCGGTACCGCTGAACGTCGCCACCGGGTCGATCGGGTTGTCGGGCCCGTCATCCCGCCCGGGGGCCCCGTACAGGCGGACGTCGAGCCCGAGCGCGCGCTCGGCCGTGACACGAAGCCGGATGGTGGCGCCTGGCGGCGCGAGCAGCTCGTCGCCCACGATGCCTTCGAAGATGCCGTCGCCATCGACATCGGCCTCCAGCGTCAGGAACGGACCGAGGGACCCGGAGGACACGCTGGTACGTCCCGCCGCGAGACCCTGGAGGATGGCGCGTTCCGAGTCGTCGCCCGCGAACACGTAGGTCGTGGGCGAGCCGGGTCCGGACACCGCCCACAACAGCTTGTCATGATTGTCGCTGGCGCCGACGACGCCAAAGCGCCAGCCCGCGTTCCAGCGATTTTCCGCGTAGTCGATCTCCGCTTCCGGGTTCTCCCCGCGGTTCCAGATCTCGGCCAGGGACTGGCCGACCTGCGAGCCGAACGCATTCGGCGTATCGCTGGCCTGATCGTAGCTGCGCCGGTCCGGGTGCGCCTGATTCCACAAGGCGCCCTGCGCACGCACGTCCCAGAGCGATTGCTGGATGCTGCGGAACCCCGGGTCGCCGGCCGGGCTTGCGCCCTGGACCGCGGTATCGATGTGGCCGAACACGGTGCAATGGGGTGAGCCGTTGGCTTCCTCGCCGGTGATCAGCAGCAGCTGGTCGCTGTCCCACAGCGGGTCGTAGTGTTGATCGAAGGTGCGATGGTCGGTGAGCGGCATCCAGTCCAGTTGCTGCAGCACGCCAAAGCCGATCTGGTCGCTGATGCTGGTGGTGCCCGGCCCGCGGTCGTCCAGGCCCTGACGCAGGAAGCTCCCATCGCTGGAATGGTCGTTGTGGACATGGCCATCGCCGGCATACCAGGCCCCCACAGGCGCCTCCGGGAGGAACTCGGCGGCCACGGTCCGGTCGGCGGTCATGGTCAGGCTGCAATCGTCGCCTTCGCAGTCACCGGACCAGCCGGCGAAGTAGTGCCCCGAGGCGGCGACGGCGGTGAGCGTCACGCTGGTGCCGACATCGAAGGCGGCCTCGGCCGCCTCGCAGTCCTCGTCGCAGGCGATGCCCTCCGGGGTACTGGTGACCGTGCCGCGTCCCGAGAGCGATGACTTGGTCACGCGCAGTGCTGGCAGCGTGCTCGGTTCGAAGCGGGCGGTGACGGTGACGGGTCCGGTCGGCGTCAGCGAGCATTGTCCGGAGCCGTTGCAGGCGCCACCCCAGCCGATGAATCGGTTGTCCTCGGCCGCCTCGGCGATCAGCGTGACGGTGGTGGAACTGTCGAGTTCGGCGACGCACTGCGCGCCGCAGTCGATGACGCCGGCCGGCGTCGAGCGGACCGCGCCCTCGCCCGACCCGGTGCGCTGGACGGTGATCGAGATGGCCTCCGGCGGCGGATCCTCGAACGTGATGGTGACCGAATCCTCGCTGTCGCAGGCGGACAGGAAAAGCAGCGAGACGAAGCAGACGATGAGGGCGCGCATGCGGGGTGGTGACAGGACAGGCAGCCGAATATTGTCT
>NZ_CAXFCL010000146.1:0-17300 GCF_964000955.1 uncultured Abyssibacter sp. | reverse complement strand
CCGCCGCGCCCTAGCCTGACCGGGGCGGCAGCCCAACGATGCTGGCGGCAAACGCCGCGAACGTATCCGCGATCTGCTCCGGAGTACGGCCACAGTCGGGGCCGTACCAGAACGCCACGCGCGTACCGATGGCGCTGATCGCCCGCAGCGTCAGCAGCATGTCCGCCACCTTGAACTGGCCGCATTGCACGCCTCGTTCGAGCACGTCCACCAGCAGCGATTCCGACTGCTGGCGAACCGCGAGGATCGATTCGGACTTGTGTTCCGACAGCGCGTGCAGCTCCGCATTCGCGACCACGGCGAGCATCGGAAATTCGCAATGCGAATGCACGTGGGCCCGGACCAGGGCCTCGAGCCGGACGCGCGGGTCCGGCTCCACATCCAGCAGTGCGCTGCGAAGACGCCGATAAAGCTCCTCGTGGCCGATCCGCAACAGCTCGGCCAGAACGTCCTCCTTCGAAGGGAAATGCGCGTACATGGTCGTCGGCTGCACCCCCGCCCGACCACAGATGTCGCGGACGGATGTACCGCCATACCCCTGATCGGCGAACAGATGCAGCGCCGCCACCAGGATTCGCCCACGCGCCCGGCGCAGATCAACCTGCTCGGGCAGTTCCGTCGTGCGGGCGACGATACGGCGATTGCTGACGTTCCTGCTGGCGGAAACGGACATGACTAGAACAATGGTTTGTGTGGTCATGGGAATGGTAGCCGTTGGAGCAGCTACTTAGCCAGCGAGTATTGACCAATAAATAGAACAAACGTTAGTGTAGATTTCAGATCGTGACCCGGGCTCAGGAGGAGACGTGCCAGACCACGACGAACTGGTGATGTCCCATGGGGGCAGCCGCCTGAGCTACAGGAAGACCGGTACGGGACCTGCCGTTCTGCTGCTGCACGGACTGGGGTCCGGCGCGCGGGACTGGGAGCCCCAGACCCTGGCGCTGGCGGGCCGCTTCACCGTCATCGCGCCCGACCTGCGAGGACACGGAATCTCGTCCCCGGCCTCGGGAGCGATCGACATCGCGGAACAGGCCGCCGACATGGCGACACTGCTCATGCGGGAGGGCATCGACCGCGCCGATGTCGTCGGCATGTCGATGGGGGGAGCCATCGCATTGCAGATGGCGCTGGACTTTCCCGAGCGGGTTCGGTCACTGACCGTGGTCAACAGCCGGTCGGCCTTTGCGCCCCGTAGCTGGCGAGAACGGCTGACGTACTGGCAGCGTCTGCTGATCGTGCGGCTGCTGGGTCTGCCCCGTCTGGGACGTATCCTGGCCGGGCGGCTGTTCCCCGATCAGCCAGGACTGCAAGCCTGGTTCATCGAGCGCTTCGGCGACAATGACCAAACCAGCTACCTGGCCGCGTTGCGCGGCCTGGCGGCGTGGTCGGTGGTGCACCGGCTGGGTGATATCCGTTGCCCCACGCTGATCGTCGCGGCGGATCAGGACTACACGCCCTTGCAGGACAAGCGCGATGACTGCGCGCGCATACCCGGCGCCCGGCTGGCCGTCATCGAGGACGCACGCCACGCGGTCACGGTCGAGCGACCACAGGCGTTCAACGCCGTGCTGCTGTCATTCCTCGATGGCGAGACGATGGAGGCGACGGCATGAGGCAGCTGCTGACCGGCGTGCTGATGGCCTGCCTCGCGGGCACCGCCGCGGCCGCTCCGGACGTCATCCGCACCGAGACCGGATGGCTGCAAGGACAGGCGGCCGACGACGGCATGCCGGTGACCCGCTATCTGGGAATCCCGTTCGCGGCGCCTCCCACGGGAGCACTGCGGTGGCGGGCGCCGCAACCACCCGAGCCCTGGCAGGGCACCCGGACGGCGACGGAGTTCGCGCCGGCCTGCGCCCAGATCGGCAACTTCTTCGCGAGCGACGATGCGGCCACCTTCGGCCAGCCCTACGGGTCGGAGGACTGCCTTTATCTCAACGTCTGGGTGCCGACGTCCGATGCCGGTCCGCCGAGACCGGTGCTGGTGTTCGTCCACGGAGGCGCGGGCATCGCAGGCAGCGCGTCGTTGCCCGCCTACGATGGCAGCCGTCTGGCTCACGAGCTCGACGCCGTCGTCGTGTCGATCCAGTACCGGCTGGGCATCTTGGGCGGACTGCACCGCCCCGAACTGAAGACGGGAGACCCGCTGGACGATTCCGGCGCCTTCGGCCTGCTGGATCAGATCGCGGCGCTACGCTGGCTCCAGAACAATGTCGCCGCCTTTGGTGGAGACCCGGAACGGGTCACCGTGATGGGGCACTCGGCCGGCGCGGTCAGCCTGTGGTCCCTGTTTCGCTCCCCGCTGGCCACAGGGCTGTTCTCGCGAGCGATCTCGCTGTCCGGAATCCCGCTGAGTCACGATGAGGCGGCGCTGGACAAGCGCGCCCGGCGCTTTGTCGACAAGCTGACCGAAACGGGCCACGACATCAGCGATGCCGACGACCTCCGGGCGCTGACCACGGCCCAGGTGCTGGAAGCCGGCGCCGATCTCAAGGCGATGGGCGGATTTCGCGACGGCACCGTGCTGCCGGATGCCGATCCCGACTCGGCGGCGGGCCTGCTCAACGCCGTCCCGACGCTGATCGGCAACGTCGACAACGAGGCCAGCATGCTGCTGGTCTTTCGCTACAGCCATCTCGACCGGCAGGAACTCTGGAACCGGTTCCAGAACCACGAGGACGCGCGCCGCGCCGACCTGCTGTCCTTGTTCGCCAATCTCCGGTTTCGCATCGCCAGTCGTCTGTTCAACGGCCTCGTCAATAGGCGCCTGGACAACAGCGCGGAACTGCTGCGCGAGACCGGCGTTCCGGTCTATCGCTACGTGTTTGCCTGGGATGATTTCGAGCCGCCGTGGCGCGACATCTTCGGCGCCTGCCATGGCCTGGACATTCCCTTCGTGTTCGGCAATTTCCAGGAACAGCAACCGCATTTCTTCCGGTTCGCCTGGTCGCCACGAACACTGGCCGATCGCGAGTTGATCCATCGGGACATGGCGGTGGCCATCGCGAACTTCATCCGCCAGGCCGACCCCGATCCGCTGGGAGACGACTGGCCGGCCTGGGATGACCGTGAACAAATGAAACGGATTCGGTGACATGTCCGCAGACAGACTGTTGAGTTCGACCGGCCCTGTCGCACTGGTGGCGGCGCTGCTGGTGGCGATGCCGACGACGGGCATCGCGAAGGAACCGATGCCGGCCGACAAGGCGACGATGCTGGAGTGGATCAGCGCAATCGAACGCCAGGGCATTCGCCGTCCCGGCTATGCGGCGGACGAATGGGTGGAACGCTGGGGGCGTGACCGGTTCATCGAATTCGGCCTGCAGGATGTCCGCCTGGAACCGTTCGAAGTGCTGCGCTGGGAGGCGAAAAGCTGGTCGCTGGCGGTCTGGCCACGCGGCGAGCAGGACAAGACCGTCATGCTGTCAGCCTGGCCCGTGCCACTATCAGCCGAAGCCGCCGGGCTGACCGGCGAATTGCAGCTGACGGACGCCGACACGGCGATCCGGGCGGGCAGCATCGCCGTCGAGCCCTACCAGCTGATGGAGTTCAGCCAGCAGCGGATGCGCGATCAGGTCGCCCGCTGGCACCACGATCCCGACGGCGATTTCGACACGCTGGACCAGACGGTGCCGATGGGCCGCCGGTTCCAGCATGTGCTGGAACCGGCCATTGCCGCGGGCGCCCGGGCCTGGCTCGGGATACTCGATTTTCCCTGGCAGGGCGATCGCTACTACGTGCCCTACGACGCCCGCCCCCGGGACATCCCAGGACTGTATCTGAGTCGGGCCAATGGCGACCGCCTGCTGTCTCTCATGCGGCAGGGCCCGACGGAAGCGCGCATCAGCGTGCACCGGGAGCTCCGTGAAAGCGTGTCACACAACGTCGTCGGCGTACTGCCCGGCCAGTCGGACGAGTGGATCCTGATCGGCACCCATCACGACGGCCCGTGGAATTCCGCGGTGGAGGACGCCAGCGGCGTGGCCATGGTGCTCGCCCAGGCTCAGTACTGGGCGCGCGTACCCGCCGAGCAGCGGCCGCACAACATGATGTTTCTGCTTCAGGGCGGGCACATGTCGCATGGCGCCGGACTGCATCACACCGCCAAGACATACGCGGAGCTGTTGCGAACCAAGGTGGTCGCGGCGATCCACCTGGAGCATGTCGCGCGGGAAGCGACGGTCTCCGACGGCCAGCTGGTCCCCACCGAAAAGCCCGAAGTGCGCTGGTGGTTCACCAGTTACATGCCCGCACTGGAGCGGTTGGTCGCCGAGGCGATCTGCAGCCATGACCTGGGACGCTCGCTGATGATGCCGCCGTACGGCTGGCCCAAACCCGAGGCAACGCGCCCGCCAACGGACGCATCCCTGTTCTTCCCCACCACGCCCGCGGTCAGTTTTCTCCCCGCACCCATGTACCTGTTCGATCCCGCGGATCGTCTGGACATGGTCCATGGCGATTCGCTGGAACCGGTGACGGCGGCGGTGATTGACATTGTTCGGGGGCTGGAGGGGATCGACGCCGCCTCGTTGCGCGCAAGCGAATACCAGCCACCTGGCGACCGCGCCCTGCCCGCCTGTGAGCGGCGACATGGCGACACATGACAACAAGCAATAACTCCCGCATGGAGCGAGACGGATATGCACGTGATTCGCAGACCACTGTCAGCGATTGTGGTCGTTCTGATCCTGGCCACGCACACCGGCACTGCGCGCGCCGATGACGGCCTGGGGTTCCTGTTCGATGAACAGGACGACGTTCCCCGCGAAGACGGGGGCGGCCCCGATTCCGCTGATCCGGAAAACGCCGATGCGCAGGACGACGAGGCCCCGGAGGTCGAGGTGATCCATCTCGACGAACAGGAACCTCACCGACCGCCGCCGAAACCCCGCGACCGCGCCGTCCTGGAGGAGATTGTCGTGACCGCGACCAAGCGCGAGAAGTCACTGCGGGACATTCCGATCTCCATTTCCGCGATCGATGGCGAATCGCTGGAAGACCAGGGTGTGCTGAGCATCAACGACGTGCTCGAGAAAACCCCGGGCGTGACCGGAAACTCCGCGCGGCCGGGTGATCAACGCATCGTCGTTCGGGGCATCTCCACCAGTGCGTCACCGACCAGCACCGTGCCGTACCCGGTCGGCATCTTCATCGGCGACACCGCGCTGAACGAACCCTATGCGGCCAGCATCACGCCGGATCTGTCGGCCTTCGACCTTGCTGCCGTGGAGGTGCTCAAGGGGCCCCAGGGAACCCTGTTCGGCGGCGCTGCGCTGGCCGGCGTGCTGCGCTACCGCCTGAACGACCCGATCCCGGACGAGTGGGAAACACGCTATTTCGCCCAGTCCATCGTGCCGGACGAGGGCTCGCGGGCATTCGCGCAGGGCGTGGTCGTCAACGCGCCGCTGCTGGGCGACTCCGGCAACCTCGGTGCGCGCCTGGCCTACATCCGTCGGGAGTATCCCGGTGTGACCGATGACCTGCGGCGGGAACAGGCCGCCAAGGACGTGAACCGCGGGGAAGGCGATCAGTTTCGCGCCGCGTTGCTGTGGCAGCCCACCGACGCCCTGCAGTTCAAGTTCACCTACCTCGATCAGGACTACGACGCGGCGAACGGGCTGATACTGGCGGGTTCCGCGGACGGACCGCGTGCGACCCGCGGCTCCCTGCTGCCCTGGCCCAACCGCCATCGCTTCGCCCTGTACAACCTGGAAGCCCAGTACGACTGGGACCATGTGCGACTGGTGTCCTCCAGCTCCAGGACCGAGAAGGAGCGCTTCAACATCATCGACACCTACGGCAGCCTGCTCGGCCAGCCGCTGCCGAGCACGCCCGACCTGCTGGCGATCCCGTTTCTCACCGACCAGGAATCGACCTCCTTCCAGCAGGAACTGAGGCTGCAATCCACCGGCGGCGGCGCGCTGGAATGGCTGGTGGGCGCCTACTATCTGCGATCACCGATTCGCTACTTCCTCGAACTGAATGCCGAAGCGCTGAATCAGGCCGGAACACTGACCGAGGACACGCTGCAGATCGTCTACGATCTCGCCGACACGCTGGGCCTTGAGGACACGCTGTCCGGCCTGCTGGAAACGCTCGTGCCCGGCTCCGACAACCTCGCCTGCGAGCTGTCGGTGCTTTGCGCGGAAACCAACGCGCTGGCGGAAGAGCGGGCGCTGTTCTTCGACGTGACCTGGTCACCCTGGCACGCAGTGGAACTGTCACTCGGAGCACGGCTCTACCGCACCGCGGTCTCCGGGGGATTCACCGGCCAGGGCATTGGTGCGCGGCTGGTGAACAACGGCATGTCACCGGCGGATTTCACCACCACCATCACCGATGAGGGCATCAATCCCAAGGCCGCCGTGACCTTCCGGTTCACCGACGATCACTCGCTCTACGTGCTGGCCAACAAGGGATTCCGCTTCGGCGGCATTCAGAACATTCCCGAGGACGAAGCGCAGAACGTGCCCGGAACCTACGAGTCGGACTACATCTGGAACTACGAACTCGGGCTGCGCACGCGCTGGTTCGACAACCTGCTGGAGTTCGATCTCACCGCCTTTCACATCGACTACACCGATGCCCTGGTCGTGTTGAAGAACGCGATCCAGATCAACTACTACGACAACGTCGGCAGCGCGGAAAGCGACGGCATCGAAGCCAGCCTGCGCTGGCTCACGCCGATCCCGGGCGTGATCCTGTCGCTGAGCGGGGGCATGGTCGACGCTCACACCACCGAACCCTTCGAGGCCGGAAACAGTGTGGTGCCGGCCGGCACGCCGCTGCCGGGTTCGGCCGAATACCAGTACAGCGCGAATCTGGCCTTCGTCGGCTCGCCCGACTGGACCGTCAACGTGTCGGCCCTGGTCGGCTACGCCTACGTCGGTGAGACCTACTACCAGATCGACAGCGACAAGACGGTCAACGACTACGGCACGGTCAACCTGGGGCTGAACTTCAGCGTGCCGTCGCTGCCCGGCCGACCGTCGCTGGCACTGAACGTGATGAACCTGACGAACGAGACGGCGCCGGTGAACATCATCGGATCCTCGGTCGGCAGCGATTTCTACATTCTCAACGCGCCGAGGACGATGACGGCACGCCTGGGTCTGGAGTTCCAGTGATGCGACGTGTCCTCGCCCTGGTCGCGCTGACGCTGCTTGCCCCCGGCCCGGCCCGCGCGCAGGACCCGGCGCCCACCCCGTGGCCGGTCTCGGTCGCGCGCGACGGTTTCACCGCCGATCAGGCGGCCCGAGTGCTCGGGCAGTTCGCTCCGCAGCAGCTCGCAACCGGCGGGAATCAGGCGCTTTATGCCTACCTGAACATGGCGCAGTTCTTCCCGCACCAGGTTACCCCCCGCGCGGGCGGTATCCGGGTCATGCCCCGTCGGGCCCGCCCGGAACTCGGATCCGTTCGGGTGGAAACGGCACTGGGGCACCTCACGCTCGACGCACTGATGAACGATCCGCGCAGCCGGATACAGGGCCTGCTGGTGATCCACCAAGGCGACATCGTGTTCGAACGCTATCCCGGCATGCGGGAAGACGACAGCCACCTGTGGTGGTCGGTGGCCAAGGTGCTCGCCGGAGTGCTGACCGAACTGCTCATCGACGAGGGCCAGCTGGAGCGCGACCGGAATGTCGTCGCCTATCTCCCCGAATTGAAGAACAGCGGCTGGGATGGCGTGCAGGTGGGTCAGGTGCTCGACATGACCAGCGGGATCGCGGCGCTGGACAGCGCGGAAGCCTATGTCGATCCCGACTCCGGCATCGGTGGCCTGATCCACGCCGAGGGCATCCTGCAAGCACCCGCGGGCCACGCGGCGATCGGGCACGATCAGGCGCTGCGGCGGATGCGGTCGGCCCGCGAGCCCGGGACGGCCTACGGTTATTCCTCGGCCAATACCAATGTGCTGGCGTTGCTGATCGAGCACGCGACCGGCCAGCGTTTCGGCGAGGTCGTCACCCGGCGCATCTGGTCGCGCATCGGCGCCGAGGGCGACGGACTGCTCGGACTGACCCCCGATGGGCGGGCCATCGCTCACGGCATGTTTTCGTCACGCCTGCGCGACCTGGGCCGGCTGGGCCTGTTGTTCACGCCGAGCGGACATGACGAATCGGTGCTGCCCCGCCGCGTGCTCGAACGCATCACCGACAGCGGGCGCAATCAGGCGTATCTGAATACGCCCGCGGCGGCGACCGCGGCGCAACGTCGACTCGGCGAGCGCCCCGTCAACGCGCTTGCCCAGTGGGACGCGCTGTTTGCGGACGGCGACCTGTTCAAGTCCGGCTTCGACGGTCAGGCCCTGTACGTGTCACCGGCGCGCGACGTGGTCATCGCCATGTACGCCACATCCAAGGACAAGAGCGCCTACGCCTACCTGCGCGAGATCGCCGCCCGGTTTCCCGTGAACGCGGCGCGCGACTGACAGCATCACCCACCTCCGGGTGACCCCCTCGCTCGCCGAGCGGCAAGATCCGCTTCGAATTGCGCCGTTGTCGTCGGCTCCAGACCGTTGGCCAGGTCGAATGCCCGACGGTTCTCGAACAAGCGCGCCATCCGGGCGTACTCATCCGAGTCGATGGGTACCAGTCGCTCACCGTCGCTGAGCCAGTGCTCGCCCAACCACAGCGTCGCATCGGACTCGGTGTTGAGAAGCACCAGGCGATAGCGGGCTTCCGGCAGGTCATCAGTCCATGGCAGCAAGTCGCAGACCATGTCCGACAAACGCTCAACGGTTTGCTTCCCGGAGTTGTTGCTGCCAGCGAAATTCGGGTTGCGAGATGCAGGCCCGGCATAGCGGATCGCCCATTGCTCCCCGGCCTCAACAAATGAGTGGGCCGAGCGCAGGTCAAACGCGCTCCCGTCATGGGCCGGGACAATCGGATCGCAGGGACGCGTACCCGCATCCTCATCATCAGAAGGAGCTTCGTCGCTCGAATCCAACACTGCGGCAGTGTCGTTGGACGAACCCTCGTTGCCGACATCTCGCTCAGCGAGCTCTTCGTCGTGCTTACCGGGCCCCGTGGCCGACCGATCGGAAGCGATCTGGCTTGACTCGTCCGTCGGCGTGGCGCCGGGGGCTGACCACGGGTTCGGGAAATCGGCGGGGCTCGACGCCGTCATGCTGTTGTTTGGCGCACCCTCGTCCGCATCCCCTTTATCGGAAGGTGCTCGTGGCAACCGAGCCTCATCACCGCTATTCGCAGCGGCCGATTGCGTCGATGCCGGCGAAACCGGAGCCGGCACGCCCCGCTCACCGAATCGCCCGGTGAACCACCAGAACGCCGTTCCCAGCACCACGATTGCCACGGCTGTCCATCGCATGAACGGATTCAAGCACGGCGCCTGATATTCCGCGACCCACACGCTTTCTTGACACGTCCCCGTGGAGACTGGGGCCGCGAGCATTCGACGGGAGCGGATGCCTCGCGGGACGGGGACGACAAGATCGGGGAGAGGATCATGAACGAGACGGCGCTGATTTCGGCCGATCAGACTTGGCTGTTACTGGCCATTCTGCTGACGGCGGCGGCCGTGGGCCTGTGGGCCGATCGCCAGCCCTGGGGAAGCCGGGTGTCCGGCGCGGTGGTGTCGATTCTGGTCACCTTCGTGCTGACCAACACCGGCGTCGTGCCGGTGGCGGCACCAATCTACGATCAGGTCTGGAGCATCGCCGTCCCGCTGGCGATTCCGCTGTTGCTGCTGCGCGCCGACCTGCGCCGCATCGCCCGCGAATCCGGCCCGATGCTGCTGGCGTTCGTGATCGGCGCGGCGGGTACGGTGGCCGGCGTGCTGGTCATGCGCAGCCTGCTGCCGCTGGGGGAACTGGATGCGCAGCTGTCCGCGGTGTTCGCCGCGACCTACATCGGCGGGTCGATGAACTTCGCCGCGACCGCGCAGGCGGTGAATCTGACCGACGGCGCGATCCTCAGCGCCGCTGTCGCCGCGGACAATCTGCTGATGACGGTGTTCTTCGTGATTCTGTTCGCGCTGCCCGGCATCCCGCTGATCGCCCGCCGCTTTCGTCCGCCCGCGGCCGCGATCACCGAACAAGCCGGCACCGACACGCCCGACGCCGACACCGGCTCGCTGGCCAGCGGTCTGGCCTTCGCCGCGATCGTCTGCGCCATTGGCTACGGCATGCAGACGCTCACCGGGGTGCGCGGATCGGCGGTGCTGATCATCACGGTACTGTCGGTGGCGGTGGCGACACTGCGCCCGCCCACGGCGCGGCGTCTGACGGCCGCCGAACCCTTCGGCTATCTGCTGATGCAGGTGTTCTTCGCGACCATCGGCGCCAGCGCGAACATCTGGGTGGCGATGTCGGCGGGCCCCACCGTGTTCTTCCTGGCCGCCGGGGTGCTGAGCATCCATCTGCTGGTCATGCTGATCGCCGGCCGGATCGCGGGCCTGTCACTGCCGGAACTGGTCGTCGCCTCCAACGCCAACCTGGGCGGACCCACGACGGCGGCGGCGATGGCAGCCGGCAAGCACTGGCCCGGACTGGTCACGCCGGCCGTGCTGGTCGGCACGCTGGGTTACGCTGGCGGCACCCTGGTGGGCGTATCCATCGCCCATCTGCTCGGCTGAGCGGTCAGGATCCGCCGTCGGCAGCGCTGACTCGCCAGATCGTGTTGCCAACGTCATCGGCCACCAGCAGGCTGCCGGCGGCATCGAAGATCACGCCGACGGGCCGGCCAAGCGCTTCCTCGTCGTCGCTGAGAAAGCCTGTCAGCACGTCGACCGGCTTGCCCGCGGGGCTGCCATTCTCGAACGGCACGTAGATCACCTTGTAGCCGCTTTTCGGCCGCCGGTTCCAGGAGCCGTGCTGGCCGATGAACATGCCCTGTCGCCAGCCGTCCCCGAGCCCCGATTCATCGGCGAAGGTCAGTCCCAGCGAGGCGGTGTGTGCACCGAGTGCATAGTCCGGCACGATGGCGCGCTCGACCAGCTCCGGTTTCTGCGGCTGGACGCGCGCATCGACATGCTGGCCGTAGTAGCTGTACGGCCAGCCGTAGAAGCCGCCGTCCTGAACCGAGGTGGCGTAATCCGGCACCAGATCGCTGCCGATCTCGTCACGTTCGTTGACCACGGTCCACAGCGCACCCGTCTCCGGCTCCCAGTCCATGCCGACGGGATTGCGCAGACCGGTGGCGAACAGGCGCATCTCGCCGCTGGCCACGTCCAGCTCCCAGATCGCCGCGCGGCCTTCCTCGGCCGCCATGCCGCGTTCGCCAACGTTGCTGTTCGACCCCACCGCCACGTAAAGCCTGGAGCCGTCCGGGCTGGCAAGCAGATTCTTGGTCCAGTGATGATTGATCCCGGCAGGCAGGTCGACGACCTTCTCGCCCGGGTCATCGATCACCAGGGCACCATCGGGATACTCGTAGCGCCAGACCGAATCGGCGTGGGCGACGTAGAAGTCGTCGCCGATCAGCGCCATCCCGAACGGCGAGTGCAGTTCTTCCAGGAACTTGGAACGCTCGTCCGCGGAGCCATCGCCGTCGGTGTCGCGCAGCAGCGTGATCCGGTCCGGGCTGGTCACGCCGGCACCGGCTCGCGCCATGATCTTGCCGGCGACCCAGTCCTTCAATCCGCCACTGTCCTTGGCCGGGGCGTTGGACTCGGCGACCAGAATGTCGCCGTTGGGCAGGCGATAAAGCCAGCGCGGGTGTTCCAGCCCGGTGGAGAACGCGGTCACCCGCAAACCTTGCGCCGCGGTGGGCGCGGCATCCAGCGGCCAGCCCACCGCGGGGGCCACGTTGACCGTGGGCATCAGCGTCTTGGTCGGCGGCGGCAGGGTCGGATCGGGCCCCTGCCCTGCCTCGACGGGGAGCGTCGCCGCCTCGGGGAACATCAGCTGCCTGACCAGCAGGATCAGGCCAATGATGACCACCAGGACGACAATCAAACGGACCAGATGACGCTTCCCTGCCATGGACGCTCTCCTTTGCTGCAATCGGCGACCGAACCCGGCCGTCGCTCCGCGACACGAGCATCGCACCTTAGCGTGCGCCGCGGCGCTTTCAAGCAGGGCGACCGGACCCGATGTCCGATCCTCCGCCGGGCTAGCCGCCCTCGGTCACCTGACGAAGCTGCGGGAACAGCAACACGTCGCGAATCGACGGCGAGTCGGTCAGGAACATCACCAGACGATCGATGCCGATGCCCTCGCCGGCCGTGGGCGGCAGGCCGTACTCCAGCGCCCGGATGTAGTCGGCGTCGAAGGCCATGGCCTCGTCGTCGCCACCGGCCTTCGCGGCCACCTGGGCCTTGAAGCGCTCGGCCTGATCCTCCGGGTCGTTGAGCTCCGAGAATCCGTTGGCGATCTCGCGCCCGGCCAGGAAGAACTCGAAACGGTCGGTCACGTCCGGGTTGGCATCACTGCGGCGTGCCAGCGGCGACACCTCGGTCGGATACTCGGTGATGAAGGTCGGCTGCATCAGCCGGTCCTCGACGGTTTTCTCGAACAGTTCGAGCTGCAGCTTGCCGAAGCCCGCATCCTTGGGCACCGGCACGCCGTGGCGCTCAAGCTGCGCCTTCAGGTAGTCAACATCTTCGAGCTTGCTCGCATCCAGATCGTCGTTGTACGCCAGCAGCGAATCACGCAGCGTCAGCCGCGTGAACGGCTGGCCAAGGTCGTAGGACTCGCCCTGGTAGACCACGACGCTGTCACCGGTCACCGACAGCGCCAGGTCCCGAAGCATGGTCTCGGTCAGGTCCATCAGGTCGTTGTAGTCCGCGTAGGCCTGATAGAACTCCAGCATGGTGAATTCCGGATTGTGGCGCGTGGACACACCCTCGTTCCGGAAATTGCGGTTGATCTCGTAGACACGCTCGATGCCGCCGACCACCAGCCGCTTGAGGTACAGCTCCGGTGCGATGCGCAGATAGAAATCACTGCCCAGCGCGTTGTAATGCGTCACGAAGGGCTTGGCCGCGGCGCCGCCGGGCAGCGGCTGCATCATCGGCGTTTCCACTTCCTGGTAGCCGAGGCTGTCCATGAAGTGGCGGATGAAGCGGACGATGGCGGCGCGCTTGCGGAACACCTCGCGCACATCCGGGTTGACGATCAGATCGACATAGCGCTGGCGATAGCGGGTCTGGGTGTCGGTGAGCCCGGCCCACTTCTCCGGCAACGGGCGCAGCGACTTGGTCAGCAGGCGCAGGCTGTCGCACCAGACGGACAGCTCGCCGGCCTTGGTCTTGAACACGCGGCCGGTGGCGCCGACCACATCGCCGATATCCCAGCCCTTGAACGCGTCGTAGACGCCCTCGGGCAGATCATTCTTGCGCACGAAAAGCTGAATGCGGCCGGACGAGTCCTGGATGTCGACGAAGCTGGCCTTGCCCATGATCCGCCGGCTCATGATGCGACCGGCGATCGCCACCGTGGCGCTCAGGCCTTCCAGCGTCTCGGCGTCGCGTTCGCCGTACATGCCGTGCAAATCGGCGGCCAGCGCGTCGCGGCGAAAATCGTTCGGGAACGCCGCTCCCTCGCCCTGGCGCAGCTCGGCCAGCTTCTCCCGACGCTGGGCGATCAGCTTGTTCTCGTCCTCGGCGGCCTCGGCCTGCGGGGTCTGTTCGGGCGTATCGGTCATCGGTCAGCTTCGGTCGGGCTCCGCCGCGGCGGAGCGAATGATCACACGCCCTGCTTCAGGGACGCTTCGATAAACGGGTCGAGATCGCCGTCCAGCACGGCCTGGGTGTTGCCCACCTCGACATTGGTGCGCAAATCCTTGATCCGCGACTGGTCCAGCACGTAGGAGCGAATCTGGCTGCCCCAGCCGATGTCGGACTTGCTGTCCTCCAGGGCCTGGGCATCAGCGCTGCGCTTCTGCATCTCCAGTTCGTACAGCTTGGCCTTGAGCTGCTTCATCGCGCGATCCTTGTTCTGATGCTGCGAGCGCTCGCTCTGGCATTGCACCACGACGCCGCTGGGGCCGTGGGTGATGCGAACCGCCGATTCCGTGCGGTTGACGTGCTGGCCGCCGGCGCCGCTGGCCCGGTAGACATCGATGCGCAGATCGGCCGGATTGATCTCCACCTCGACGGAGTCATCGATCTCCGGTGACACGAAGACCGCCGCGAACGAGGTGTGACGACGCGCGCCGGAATCGAACGGCGACTTGCGCACCAGCCGGTGCACGCCGGTTTCGGTCCGGAGCCAGCCGTAGGCGTAGCCGCCGGACACCCGCACCGACGCGCTCTTGATCCCCGCGACTTCGCCGGCGGAGCATTCCAGCAATTCGGTCTCGAACCCGCGACGCTCGCACCAGCGCAGGTACATGCGCAGCAGCATCTCGGCCCAGTCCTGGGCTTCGGTGCCACCAGACCCCGCCTGGATGTCGACAAAGCAGTTGGATTCGTCCAGCTCGCCGTTGAACATGCGCTGGAACTCCAGCGTCTCGGCAGCCCTGGCGATGCGGGTCACGTCACCGATGATCTGCTGCAACACCTCGTCGTCGGATTCCTCCAGCGCGAGCTCCAGCAACTCCTCGGCGTCGTCCAGCCCGGTCACGGACTGTTCCAGCGGCTCCAGCGTGGCTTCCAGCCGGGCCT
This sequence comes from uncultured Abyssibacter sp., assembly GCF_964000955.1. NCBI lineage: Bacteria > Pseudomonadati > Pseudomonadota > Gammaproteobacteria > Chromatiales > Oceanococcaceae > Abyssibacter > uncultured Abyssibacter sp. The sequence goes on along the minus strand of NZ_CAXFCL010000146.1, from coordinate 2,729 downwards.
TCTCCTTGCCCAGCTCCTGCGCTCGCTCGGGCTCGTTCCAGACGTCGGGCTGGCCGAGCTCGGCCAATACCTCGTCGAGACGCTCGCGTTTGGCCGGTGCGTCAAAGATAGCCCCGAAGTGCGTCGAAGCGCGCCTTCAGGGCCGTGATCTCCTGAGAAATCTGATTGGGTTCCATGGGAGCGGGGCTCACCGGGATTCCGAAAAAGGGCGCGGAAGGATACACAAGCCATCCGAAGGCGTCATCACGGGCGATTGCGTCAGGGGAAACCGCGGTTGCGACCCGGTGAACCGCGTGTTAACAATCCGTGATTGAACTGTCGCACAATAGGCGTCAGTGAGGTTGAAGGAACAACCGACAGCACGTGAGGGACGAGACGTGAATAACATCCGCATTGGGGGAAAACGAATGATCAGTCGATTGGTGGCCACCGGCGTTGCTGCAGTCCTGCTTGCCGGCATGACCGCGCAGGTTCAGGCGCAGCAGGAAGACAAACGCTTCTACGTCGCGCCGATGGCAATGTACACGCTGGTCGACGATGATCGACTGCTCGATGACGCGATCGGCGGCGTGCTGTCCGTCGGCAAGCCGCTGACCAGCGGCCTGAACTTCGAACTCACCGGTTGGCTGTCCGAAGCCGACTATGAGGACTCCACGGTCGACGACAGTGCAGAGCTCAAGGGCTTCGGCGCGTCCTTCCTGCTGTTCCCGAACCGCGAGAAGCTGCCCGTGTTCGGGATCATCGGCGTCAGCCACGGCACGACCGAGGTGCACCCGGCGGCTGGTGGACCGGCCAACTACGACAGCACGGTCGGCGACATCGGCATCGGCGCGATCTTCCCGGTCTTCTCCGATCGCATCTACGTGCGCGGCCAGGCGATGTATCGCTACGATTCGCACAGCCGCCGCGATGCCGGCACCACCGGCAACGACGGCTTCTACGAGGCGGTTGCCGCGCTGGGACTGCACGTGACGATCGGCAAGTCCGCGGCCACGCTCGCCGCGGAGAAGGAAGCCGAGGAAGCCGCGCTGGTGCCCGTCGTGCAGGATTCGGATAACGACGGCGTGAACGACGACGCGGACGCCTGCCCCGGCACGCCGGCCGGCGCGAAGGTGGATTCGCGCGGCTGTGAACGTGATTCCGACGGCGACGGCGTGCTGGACAGCAAGGATCAGTGCCCGGGCACGCCGGCAGGTCAGGCGGTCGACGCCAAGGGCTGCTCGCTGGACGGTGACAATGACGGCGTGCTGAACAACCTGGATCAGTGCCCGAACACGCCGGCCGGCGTCGAGGTGCTCGCCGATGGTTGCGCGCTGACCAACGACTGCCGCATTCCGCAACCGGGTGATCAGGTCGACGCCGACGGCTGCGCCGTCACGCAGTCCGTGATCCTGCGCGGGGTGACCTTCGATCTGGATTCGGCACGCCTGACGCCGAACGCCAAGGCGATTCTCGACACCGTGGGCGACGCCCTGCTCTCCATCGAGTCGGTGGACGTCGAGATCGGTGGCCACACCGACAGCCTGGGTTCCAACGCCTACAACGCCAAGCTGTCCAAGCAGCGCGCCCAGTCGGTCAAGGAGTATCTGACCGAGCGTGGCGTGGACGCGGCCCGCATGGAGGTGCAGGGTTACGGTGAAGCCGAACCGGTGGCTCCGAACGATACGGCCGAGGGCCGGGAGCTGAACCGCCGCGTCGAGTTGAAGATCCTCGAATAGCGGTTGATCGCGGACCAACGCCCCCGGTCGTCACTGGACGGCCGGGGGCTTTTTTTGTGTCATGACCGCCCGCGAACACCGGATTGCCCCATGAGTGAGCAACTGCCCGACATGCTGGCGGAGTTGATCCGCCCCCTGCTGTCCGCGGAAGATCGTTACGAGGCGTGGATCGACAGTCCGGACCCCGGACTGCCGCGGGCCCTGCGCGCAAGAACCCCGTCGCTGGACTGGATCGATCGGCCATCGGCACGGGTCGAACTGGCCCTGCTCGACCTGCGGTCAGGCAGTCCTGACGCGCGCGAACTCGCGCATTGGCGCGATCTGGGCGCCGCGCATCTGCTCCTGCTGACACCCCGGCACGACGGCTTCGACCGGGAACTGATCGCACTGGGGCTCAGCGTGCTCGCACGCTCCGAGGCCTTCGAGGTCTGGTCCTTCGACATCGCCAGCTACAAGGCCACGCCAGACTGGCTCAACCCGAAATACTGGGCGCACCCGGAGCGCTGGGGCCAGACACGCTGGTAACGCGCCTGAAGGCGTCAACTGCCCTATTCTTGTGCGATGGAAGCCGCCGTCGCCGAATATGGAATCTTCGCCGTCGTCATCGGAACGATCTTCGAAGGCGAAGCCGCACTGCTTCTGGCCGTGTTCCTGGCCCACAACGGCTACTTCCCGCTACGCGATGTGATCGTCGCCGGCTGGATCGGCGCGGTGCTGGGCGACCAACTGTGGTTCTATGCGGGCCGCACGCTGGGGCCGCGATGGATGGAGTCACACCCCGGCTTCGCGCGACGGGCGATGCGGGTGCGGGATTTCGTCATCCGGCACCAGTACATCACCATGCTGGGTTTCCGCTTCGCGATCGGCATGCGCACGGTGATCCCGTTCGCACTGGGGCTGGTTGGCATCCCGCGTCTGCGCTTTCTCGCGTTCAACCTGATCTCCGGGCTGGTCTGGGCCACCGTCTACGCCACGATGGGCGCGGTCATCGTCGGTGCCGTCACGCGCATG
>NZ_CAXFCL010000145.1:0-13372 GCF_964000955.1 uncultured Abyssibacter sp. | reverse complement strand
CGGCACCCGCGCCTCCAGGCCCCAGGCCATGGTCATGTTGTCCACGCGCTTGACCGGGTCGTCGACCAGCATGATCTGCGTGTCCATGCGCAGCGTCTGGTCGATCGGCCGCGTCGCCCCGGTACGGGCGAAATGCGCCTCGACGAAGGCGCGGCTGTAGTCCTCGCCCAGCCACTGCGGGTTCAGCGCTTTCGCCATACCGGCCTGGTCACGGTCGAAGAACACCTTGGCGTAGTCACCCACCGGGTCGGTGGACTCCAGCATCGGCGGGTACCAGTGGTAGCCGGCGAACACCTCGTCCGCACCCTGCCCGCTCTGTACGACCTTGACGTGCTTCGAGACGGCCTGCGACAGCAGATAAAAACCCACCACGTCATGACTCACCATCGGCTCGGACATCGCCGCGACGGCGTTCGGCAGCTCGCGCAGCATGCGTTCGGATTCGATGAACAGCTTGTGGTGATCGGTATTGAAGCGATCGGCCACGATCTTCGAGTACTTGAACTCGTCGCCTTCCATGTCGCCAACGCTCTCGAAGCCCACCGAGAACGTCTGCAACCCGGTCTGCCCGGCCTCGTGCAGCAAGCCGACGATCAGACTGGAGTCCAGCCCGCCGGACAGCAGCACGCCCACCGGCACGTCAGCCACCAGACGCCGATCCACGGCCTGGCGCAGGCTGGCATGCACGCGGTCCTTCCAGTCGTCGAAGGTCAGACCCTGGTCAGCATCCGGCGTGCCGAAATACGGCCGCCAGTACTCGTTGAGCTCGCGGCGACCATCCGGATGGATGCGCATGGTGTGCGCCGGCGGCAGCTTGCGCACCTGCTTGAGCATGGTGTGCGGCGCCGGCACTACCGCATGAAAACTCATGTAGTGATGCAGCGCGACCGGATCGAGATCGCTGCTGATGCCGCCGCCCGCCACCAGCGCCGGCAACGAGGACGCGAAGCGCAGACCGCCATCCACCTCGGCGTAGTAGAGCGGCTTGATGCCCAGGCGATCGCGGGCCACGAACACCTCGCCGGTGTCGCGCGAGACGATGACCACCGCGAACATGCCGTTCAGTCGCTGGACAAACTCCGGCCCCCAGGCGTGGTAGGCCTTGAGCAGCACCTCGGTGTCACCCTGCGAGAAGAAGCGGTAGCCCTTGGCTTCCAGCTCCGCGCGCAGTTCGCGAAAGTTGTAGATGGCGCCGTTGTAGACACCTGCCAGACCCAGCGCCGAATCGACCATGGGCTGCTGGCTGGCGTCGGACAGATCGATGATCTTCAGGCGGCGATGACCCAGCGCGACCGCGCCCTGGGACCAGACACCACCCGAGTCGGGACCGCGAGGCTCCATGGCATCCGCCATGGCGCGAATCGCGCCCAGATCCGGCTGCCGGTGATCGAAACGAATCTCACCGCACAGTCCGCACATAGAGGCTCCTTGAGCGTCGGTGATGCAGGCATCACCTATCTGAAGTGGCCTCCAATCATAGCCAAGGAGCGCGATTCGATCAAAATCAGGGCATTGATTTTAAAGCACTTTTAGAGCGAATTCGGCTCGATGCTGGCGAGGATTCCGGCATCCAGATCCGGATAATTCGGTTCAAATCCAAGACCTTCGCGCAATCTTCGGATATCCAGCCGACGTGACTCGCGTATGAATGACGCGGCCTGCGCACCGAGACGCTGTTCCGCATCCGCCAGCGGAATTTGCGGCGGCTCGGGCAGCCCCAGATGGCGGGCGCAGCGCAGAAAGTAGTCGGTCATGGTCGTTGGCGTCCCGTCGCTGACGTTGTAGACGGGCTCCACGGCATCAGCCGTCAGCGTTACCCAGACCACACGCGCCAGATCCTCGACATGAATCCGGTTGCTCCAGGGCGCCTCATCGGGGCGTATGACCGGCAGACCCCGCCGCAGGCGCTGCGCCGGCAGCCGGCCCGGACCATAAATGCCCGGCACCCGCAGGCGCACCAGTTCGGTATCACCCGCCCCGGCCCATGCCAGCAACCGGTTCTCGGCGTCCACGCGCCGCTGCGCCCGCGGCGTGATCGGACGCGGCGGGGCGGCCTCGTCCACCCAGTCGCCGCCGCAGTCGCCGTAAACACCAGAGGTGCTGATGTAGACCAGCCGCGCGGGCTGCGGCAATGCATCGAGTACACGTGCAATGCGGGCATCCTCAATGCCCTGCTTGGGCGGCGGCGCGGTGATCACGACGGCGTCGACTGCGGGCAGCGACAAGCTTTCGCCATCAAGGTCCTGCTGCAACGGCTCCACACCCTCCGCCCGCAACCGGGCCGCGGAATCCGCCGTCCGGACCAGACCGGCGCAGGAGCGCCCGGCCGCCAGCGCCATCCGGGCCACGCGCAAGCCCGTGTCGCCGCAGCCGATGACCAGCACGCTCATCGGGCCGCGTTCCCGTCGACGGTGTTTGGCGGCACCGCCACGCCGTCCGGTACCATCGCCAGCCCACTTGCGCGGATTATGTTGTGCCGCATCAGGTTTCCATCGACAACAGTGATATCGAGTTTACCGTCGAGGACGGGGAATCGGTCCTGGACGCCGCCCTGCGCCTGGGACTGCCCGTGCCCTACGGCTGCAAGACCGGTGGTTGCGGAGCCTGCCGCGCCCGCATCGTCAGTGGTGACATCCATCACCAACACAACCCGCGCGCGCTGTCCGATTCCGAGCGCCAGGCGGGCCTGGCGCTACTGTGCCAGGCGCACCCGGAAAGCGATCTGCACATCGACGTGCAGTTGCTCGCCCGCGACGGGCGCCATCAGGTGCGCAGCGTACCGGCCCGGGTCGACCTCAAGGAGCGGCTGTCGCATGACGTCGTACGCCTGGTGCTGCAACTGCCCAAGGCGCGCCGCTTCGACTACCTGCCCGGCCAGTATGTCGACATCCTGCTGCGCGACGGGCGCCGTCGCAGTTTTTCCATTGCCTGCCCGCCCAACGCCGACAACCGCATCGAGATGCAGCTTCGGCATGTGCCCGGCGGCAGCTTCGTCAGCTACGTGGTCAACGAGATGCCCGATTGCTCCGTGCTGCGCATTCAGGGGCCGCTGGGCGGGTTCTACCTGCGCGACGCACCGGAGCGGCCGGCCATCTTCATCGCCGGCGGCACCGGGTTCGCCCCGGTGCGCGCGATGCTGATGGAAGCGCTGGCCCGCGGTGAAACCAAACCGCTGCATCTGTACTGGGGCGCCCGTGCGCGGCGCGACCTGTACGACCAGGAACTCGCGCAGTCCTGGGCGGATCAATACCCGAACGTCCACTACACGCCGGTGCTGTCCGAACCCGATGAGGCCGACCACTGGCAGGGTGCCACCGGCTTCGTCCATGAGCAGGTGATCCGGGATTTTCCCGATTGTTCGGACTGCGATGTGTATCTAAGCGGACCGCCGGTGCTGGTCGAATCGGCCAAGCGGGATCTGGCCGCCTGCGGCCTGCGCCCCGAACGCACGTTCTATGACGCGTTCGAATACGCCTTCGTGACCTGGCCCGACGACGAAAGCCGACCAGCGAACGGTTAACATCACAGCCTTCGACCGGTGATCCAACCGGTCCCGACAGGAAGTCCTTCGCATGCGCCACGCCCTGTTCTCCGCCTACCTCCGAATGACGGTCGGCAAGCCGATTGTTGCCGGACTCATCGTCCTGGCCCTGTTCGGCGGCGCGCTGTTCTTCGCCCAGGACTTCCGGCTGGACGCCTCCTCCGACTCACTGGTGCTGGAGAACGATCAGGATCTCGCTTATTACCGCGACGTCACCGATCGCTACGGTTCGCAGGAATTCGTCGTGATTACCTATACCCCCGACGGAGATCTGCTGGCGGAGGACACGCTGGATCGGCTGGAGGCGCTGAGGCAGGACCTGCTTGGCGTCGACGTCATCGAATCGGTGACGACGATCCTCGATGTGCCGCTGATCCAGAGCCCGCCGATGACCCTGACCGAAGTGTCCAAGCACACGCGCACACTGCGCGATCCGGGCACCGATATCGACATGGCACGGACCGAGTTCACGACCAGCCCGCTGTACAAGGAGCTGCTGGTCAGCGCCGACGGCCGGACCACGGCGGTCCAGGCCACGCTGAACCGGGTGCCGGAACTGGAGCGGCTGCTGAACGAGCGCAATGCGCTGCGGCTGGAGGAACGGGACGGCGAACTGAGCGCCGAGCAGGCCGCACGCCTGGAAGAGGTCTCCGAGCAGTACGCGGCGTTGTCGGCGCAGCGCCAGGACGACATCGCCGCCGCGATCACGGAGATTCGCGGCATCATGGATGGCTACCGCGACCACGCGGAATTGTTCCTCGGCGGTGTGCCGATGATCGCCTCCGACATGATCGATTTCGTCCGCTCGGACATCGAGATCTTCAGCGTGATCGTCGGCCTGCTGCTGATCATTCTGCTGGGCCTGGCGTTCCGGCGAGTGCGCTGGGTGGTGCTGCCAACGACGATCTGCGCGGTGACCGTGCTGACCACCGTCGGGCTGCTCGGGTTCATGGACTGGCCGGTCACCGTCGTCTCGTCGAACTTCACGGCGCTGACCCTGATCATCACGCTGTCGCTCACCGTGCATCTGGTGGTGCGCCACATGGAGCTGCATGCGGAGCATCCCGACGCCAAGCAGAGCTGGCTGGTCGCCGAAACCCTGCGCAGCAAGTTCGCGCCGTCGGCCTTCACCGCGGCGACCACGATGGTGTCATTCGGCTCGCTGATCATCGCCGACATCCGACCCGTGATCGACTTCGGCCTGATGATGGTCTGTGGTGTCGCGGTCGCGTTCCTGATCAATTTCCTGCTGTACCCGGCGGCCCTGACACCGCTCAAGAGCGGCTCGCCGTCGATGAGTGACAGGGATATCACCGCCCGCATCACCGCCAGCCTGGCCGACGTGATCCACCGTGGTGGCTGGTTGATGCTGGCGCTCTACGCGGTGCTGCTGGCCGCGGCGATCGCGGGCATCCTCCGGCTCGGGGTGGAGAACCGCTTCATCGACTATTTCAAGCCGTCCACCGAGATCTACCAGGGGATGGTGAAAATCGACAAGACGCTGGGCGGCACGACACCACTGGATATCGTCATCGACGCGCCTCAGGACTTTCTGGAGGAACAGGCCGCGTTCGAGGCGGAGTTCGGTGACGAACTCGGGAGCGGCGGCCTGTCGGCGGACAGCTACTGGTACAACAGCTACGAACTCGAGACGGTCCAGGCGATTCACGACTACCTGGACGATCTTCCCGAGACCGGCAAGGTACTGTCGCTGGCCACGACCATGGACATGATGACCCAGCTCAACGGCGGCGAGCCGTTGTCGAATTTCATCCTGTCGATCATGTACAACCGGCTGCCCGAGGACATCAAGTCCATCCTCATCGACCCCTACATGTCCGATGACGGCAACCAGATCCATTTCTCGATCCGGGTCATCGACTCGGATCACAACCTGCGGCGTGATGCGCTGCTCAAGAAGATCCGCACTGATCTGATCGAGCAATTCGACCTGGAACCGGAACAAGTCCACCTGTCCGGTCTGCTGGTGCTGTACAACAACGTGCTGCAGAGCCTGTTCGATTCGCAGATCAAGACCATGGGCACGGTGTTCCTGGTCATCGCGGCCATGCTGGCCCTGCTGTTCCGGTCGATCCCGCTGGCCCTGATTGGCGTCGTGCCTACGCTGTTCGCCGCCGCCAGCATTCTGGGGCTCATGGGCTGGCTGGGCATTCCGCTGGACATCATGACCATCACCATCGCGGCGATCACCATCGGAATCGGCGTGGATGACACCATCCACTACACCCATCGCTTCCTGGAAGAGCTCAAGGCCGACGGGCCGGAGCGCGGTGATTACTGGCCGGCAATCCGGCGCACCCACGCATCGGTGGGCCGCGCGCTGTACTACACCTCGGTGACGATCACCGTCGGCTTCTCGATTCTGGGGCTGTCGAACTTCGTGCCGATCATTTACTTCGGCCTGTTCACCGGTCTGGCCATGGTGCTAGCGCTCATCGCCAACCTGACCCTGCTGCCGATGCTGTTCGTGCTGTTCAAGCCGGTGCGCGTACACGACTAGCCCCGGACCAGCGCGCGCCCCGCGGCACTGGCCGCGCTGTCGGTCAATCGCCTGACGACGGGGTCCGCGTGACGATCAGTCGCGCGTCGGCCAGCGCCGCCGTGCGATGCACGGTGGCGGCCTGATAGTCGGCGTCACCGATCATCGACAGGAAGGCGCTCAGGCTGGGATAACGCACCAGCAGCATCTCGTCCCAGTCTTCGCCATCGGGGCCGATGAAGCGGCCGAGCACGTCCGCCATCAGGACCGGTTCGCCACCCACGGCGCGAACATGCGCCAGCGCCAGTTTCGAATAGCGGGCATAGGCATCCCGACCGGAGCAAGGCTCGGTGTCATCCGGATAGCGCGCCTGCTCGCGAAACCGCAACAGGTTGAGCATGGTGACCGGCGTGTCGGCGCCAACAGTACTGGCGATGCGTTTGAGGTCCGCCCCGGTGGGGTCAATGGTTGCTGTCGTCATGCAATCTGCTCCAACGCAAAACGCCACCCGGAGGTGGCGCTGGCGAACTGTTCCGGCCGATCAGTCGTGATCGTGGCCGTGATGGGTGATGGGCTTGTCGGTGAACAGATAGTCCTTGAGCTCATCGTCCATCTTCGGATCACGCCGACGAATCCACTCCAGTGTCATCGCCGCGTGCTCCTTCTCCTCGTCGCGGTTGTGCTCGAGGATCGCCTTGAGTTCCGGGTCCTTGCAGGCCGCGACGCGCTGGTTGTACCAGTCCACGGCCTCCAGCTCTTCCATCAGCGACTCGATCGCGCGATGCATGTCACGCACCTCGTCGCTCAATTCCTCATACGGTTCGTGATAGCCCTCGTGGGACATCCTTTGCTCCTTCGTCAGTTCGTTCGATCACAGCCGGCGCCATCCTAGCGCGCCGCGCGCGCCTCAACTCTCCAGCGCCAGTTCCAGCCCCTCCCGGTACAGACCCCGGGCCCGGTCGGATTCCTTGGTTTCCTCCGCCAGCCGCGCCAGCGCGAACAAGGTATCGGGCGATTTGCGCTTGGTCAGACTCGCTTCCAGGTAGCTGCGCGCACGCCCCCACAGACGGGCCCGCAGGCACAGCCGCCCGGCCACCAGCAGCAACTCCGGACGCTCGTCGTACTGGCGCAGCCACTGCTCGACGACGGCAAGCTGGCTGACGTCGTCGCTGGCGCGCATCTCGCCGAACAGCAGGACCAGTTCAGCGTCCCATTCGGCCTTGAGCGCCTGCGTGATCAAGGCGATCGCCTCGCCATCGGCACCGCAGCGCGCCAACTGCCGGATATAGCCGCGACGCACGGTCGCGTCACCACGGAACCGCTTGCTGACGGTCTCCCAGGCGCCATGCACGCTGTCCAGACGTCGGTGTTCGCCGGCGGATTCCAGCAACCGCAGGTAGCAGGTCTGCATCAGCATCTGCCAGCGTTCGTCGGGAATCACCGACTCGCGTTCGATCTGCTCCAGCAGCAGGCGCAGCGGCTCCCAGTCCTCCGACTGCTCGTAGACATCGACCAGCCGGCGCAGCACACCCGGGTGATGCGGATGCAGATCCCGCAGGCGCACCAGCGTCGCCAGCGACTCGGCATGCCGGCCTCGCCGGGTTTGCAGGTCGGCCTGCTTCATCAGCACCGACAGCTCGGCGTCCGGTCGCGTTGCGTAGGCGAGTTCCAGATAGCGGTCGCGCCGGTCAAACGCGCCGATCGCATCCGCCGCCTCGGCGGCGCCGAGGTAATTGAGCAATGCGTAGTCGTGGTGCGCGGCATGGCGGACCAGATCCACCTCGGCATCCTTCGGACGCCCCTGGGTCAGCCGCAGCATGCCGCGCAGATAAGAGGTGCGCGCGCGCTCCATGCGCCGCTGCCGGAATGATTGGCGGATGGCGCCCGGCGCACGTATACCGCCGCGCAGCGCGCGCCAGGCGAACATCAGCAGCAGCCCACCGCCGAGGGCCACGACGATCAGCGTCACCACCGAGGTCTCGACGATGTAGGCGCCGAGATTGATCAGGACATAGCCACTGTCGCCCAGCAGGTAGACGCCCGCCGCGGCGGCCGCCGCGAACACCAGCACCAATAGCAGGATTCGCATCATGACGAGCGCCGGCGCTCCGTCACCGCACGCACGGCTTCCAGGCTCGCGGAGATGTCCGGAAGACTGGTCCGCACGCGCCCACCGGCCAGCGCGTCGAGCTGTTCGATGGCCGTCGTCACGCCACGGTCCTCGGCATCGAAGTACCGCTCGGTCCAGGCTCGGGCCTCGTTGATGGCGTCACGGAAATTCGCGCCATCGGACTGCAACACGGCAAGCCTCGCGGTCTCGAGCTGCAGGATCAGGTTCTGCTTGAGGAAGTAGGCCTGCTCGGGTGGCAGCAGCGGATGCACCGCCTCCTCCGTGCGGTGGATGACGAACATCTTGTTCGCGATTTCCCGAAGCTTCTGCCACGCACGGCGACCGGCATCGGCCACCGGGCCCTCGACCGGTGGGCGGCCGTCTCCGGGCTGGAAGGCCTCGGGCACGTTGCGCTCCACCGGCAGCCCCGGCACCTGACGGATCAGGCTGCTGATGCGCAGCGCGATGGACTGACGGTCAACCCGCGGCGCGTTGCGGACCGCGGCAATCTCGCTGGCGATCAGATTGCGCGCATCGAACAGCGCCGGATCGTTCATCGCGGCGGCACGTTCCTCCGCCAGCACCAGCGCCGCCTGCGCGGCATCCAGATCACGCGACAGTTGCAGGCGCTCGTTGGCGATCAGCAGCAGGTGTTCCAGCTCGTTGAGCTGCCAAAGGCGGCGCCCGCCCTCGACACGCGTGGTCAGCGACGCGATAGCCGACTCCATCGTGTCGGTCCGCTCGCCGAGGTCATCCAGCATCTGCTCGCGTTGTCGCAAGCCCTGGCGGAAGTCGCCCTGCCCCGCCTCCAGCGAGGCCAGACGTTCGCCATGGCGCTCGAGATCACGGGACTGGTCGGCGACGCGCTCGCGCATACTGTCCACACGCACGCCGGAGCGCTCCATGTAAGGCAACCCGAACTGCCAGGCAAGCGCGGCGGCGAAGCCGAGGATCACCAGGTTCAGCAGGGTGATGACCAGAGCCGTCCAGGCGATCGGGCGGCCGGTCCTGACCGGTGGTGGCAGGTGTTCGCCCGGCGAATACGGGACCAACTCCGAGCCTTGGCGTTTCGGGCTGTCTGCGTCAGCGGCGCTGTCAGTCATCGTCTCTCGCACGTTGGTTGGGCTGGGGCACCCAGTGCGCACGCAAGGCATTCAGCACGGCCGCGTCGCCGAACGGAGCCGCCAGCCAGGCCGGTGCGTTGGATCCCAGGGTGCGAATGTGTTTTATCACACGCTCGCTCGGCGCGACCACCGGATACCGCAGCAGCGTCGCGCCAATCAGGGGGTCGGCATCGACCAACGCGCTGTAGGTTTGCGCGCTGGACGCGACCACGGCGTTCGCCCAGTGGACAACAGCGGTCAGCGCCTGTCGCAATCCGGGATGCGCCCGACGCCGATACAGCGGGATGTCGATCAGGCGTCCCGAACGGCCAAGCGCGTCGCGCAGGGTCTGCCGGCCGCCCTCACCGGTCAGCAGCAACACCGTCGCCGCATGACGGATCGCGGGCTCCGCGATCAGGCCTTCGCTGTCGTGTCGGGCGGGTGCGACGGCCCGGACGCCGTGACCGGCCAGCGCGGCCACCGTCGCCGCCCCCACGCCGAAGACCTGCTCCGGCAGCGCTGGCGGGCTGTCGCCCAGCGCGAACCACCGGTCAACGGCGTTGACGCTGGTGAAGATGGCGACATCCGCCACGCCAGCCTCCCGATGCCGTCGCCGCACGTCATCAGCCGTCGCGGTCGGCACGATGTCCAGCGCCGGTACACAGCGTGCCTCACCCCCGAGCGCCTCGATCTTTCGCCGGAGTGGATCAGCCCGCTCGGGCGCGCGCGGAATCAGCAGCCGTAGTCCGCGCAGCGGGGACGTTTCCGGGCTGGCGTTCACGCGTCGGACCGGAGCAACTCCAGGATGCGATCGGCGCCCTTGGCGCGCAGCCCGGCAGCCGCCTGCCGACCCAGAGACTCAGGGTCTGACGCAGGGCCGCGGCCATGCCAGCGAGCATGCAGGCTGCCGTCCGGCAGGCCGATGAAGGCCTGCAACGCCAGCTCCGTATCGTCCAGCTGTGCGTGACCCGCCAGCGGCAGCGTGCAATCGCCGCCCAGCGCCAGGCTGAGCGCACGTTCGGCGCGCACGCAGGTCGCAGTGTCGTCATGATTCAACGGCGCTAGCCATTGAGCGGTCTGCTCATCACCGGCTCGATACTCGATGCCCACGGCGCCCTGCCCCGCGGCCGGCAGCATGTCCATCGGGTCGATTCTCGCGGCGATCCGGTCCGCCAGCCCGAGTCGGTCGAGGCCTGCGGCCGCCAGGATCAACGCGTCAAAGCGCCCCTCGTCCAGCCGGCCCAGGCGGGTGCCGACGTTGCCGCGCACCGGACCGATCCGCAGGTCCGGACGACGCGCCGACAGCTGCGCCTGGCGTCGCTGGCTGGCGGTACCGACCCGCGCGCCCTCGGGCAAATCCTCGACCCGCGCAGCTCGAGCGGAAACCAGCGCGTCACGGACATCCGCCCGCTCCAGAATCGGCCCCAGCGCGAAGCCGTCGGGCAAGGTGACCGGCACATCCTTCATCGAATGCACGGCCAGATCCGCGCGCCCATCGAGCAGCGCCTGTTCCAGTTCCTTGATGAACAGCCCCTTGCCGCCGAACGCGGCCAGTGGCTGGTCCAGGCGACGATCACCCTCGGTGGTGAGTTTGAGCAGTTCCACCGACAACCCTGGGTGCTCGACGAGCAGGCGGTCGCGGACATGTTCGGCCTGCCACAGGGCGAGCGGGCTCTGCCGGGTTGCGATGACGAGCTTCATGGGCGTTCGACGGACAGGCGGGGAGGCGGAGCATACCGCTTAGCCACCGGCCGGGCAGCCGCCTCAGGCGTCGTCGAGATGATCCAGCGCGCCGTCGCCGCCTTCGTCGGAAAGCACGCGACGAACCTCGGCCAGCCGGCGCCGGCTGACCGGCAGCGGTTCCGGACAATGCTGCAACCGCACCCAGTGGTGCCCCTCACGCGAGCGTTCCAGCCCGGTGATGTAGCGCTTGGCGACCAGGGCCTTGCGATGGATGCGCACGAACAGCGGCGCGAAATCATCCTCGAGCTGCCGCAGTGATTCCTCGATCAGCACCTCGCCGTGCAGGTGGTACACGGTGACGTACTTCTGATCGGCCAGAAAATAGAGAATGTCCCGGGACGGCACGCGAACCAGGCCAGAGCGGGTGGAGGCAACGATGTGCGCGCGCGCAGGCTCGGCGTGTTGCGACCAGGCCGTCTCCAGCTGCGCGCGGCTGGGTCGGCGCGCCCGCTGCAGCGCATCACGCAGCTTTTCCGCGCGGATCGGCTTGAGCAGGTAGGCCACGGCGCTGGATTCGAACGCCGACAGCGCATGCTCGGCGAATGCGGTGGTGAAGATGATGGCTGGAGGCGTCGGTTCCTCGGCGAGCTTGCGAGCAACCTGAAGGCCGTCGACCTCGCCCATGCGCACATCGAGCAGCACGACATCGGGCTCGGTCTGCTTGATCACCTCAAGCGCCTTGCGGCCATTCTCGGCCTCGCCGACGATCTCCCAGCCCGGGAAATCCGATACAAGCTGTTTGACCCGCTCGCGGGCGAGAGCTTCGTCGTCGACGATCACCAGCCTCATGCAACCCCCTGCCGCACCTCGTTGACGACCGGAAGTCGCATCTCAACGCGGAAATGGTCGTTTTCACGTTCGCTCAGCAGGCTGGCGCGCCCGTCATAAGCAATCCGCAACCGTTCGGTCAGATTCGTCAGCGCCAGCCGAGAACCCTGACTCGGAACCGGCACCTCCGGCACCGGGTTCACGACGGTCAGGGATAAATAGTCCACTCCCAGACCGTGTTTTTGCAACTCTGCCGAAATCCGCACGGTTCCGCCCTCGTCTCGATGCATGATGCCGTGATGTACGGCGTTTTCCACCAGCGGCTGCAGCGACAACACCGGCACCGGCACGCTGAGCGCCTCATCGGGCACGTCCCATTCAACATGCATCCGATCACCGACGCGCACCTGCTCGATATTCAGATAGGAACGCGCGGTATCCATTTCCTCGCCAAGCGGCACCAGGCGATGTCGTTTCTCCAGACTGACACGAAACAGGTCGGACAGGTCATCGACCATGGACTCGGCCAGTCGGGGATCCTTGCGGATCAGCGCCGACAGGGTATTCAGCGTGTTGAACAGGAAATGGGGCCGGATGCGCGCCTGCAGCGCGAGATAGCGCGATTCGGCCTGCGCCTGGATTTCCATGCGCCACTGGTGCTGCACCCAGAAATAGCGCAGC
Organism: uncultured Abyssibacter sp.; assembly: GCF_964000955.1. Taxonomy (NCBI): domain Bacteria; kingdom Pseudomonadati; phylum Pseudomonadota; class Gammaproteobacteria; order Chromatiales; family Oceanococcaceae; genus Abyssibacter; species uncultured Abyssibacter sp. The sequence continues at coordinate 926 of NZ_CAXFCL010000145.1, read as the reverse complement.
ACGAACGCAACGATGATCGCCGCCACTCCCAGACTGCCGACGACGAAGCTCCAGCGACCGCGAATCTCCAGCATGGACGACCAGCCCAGCACCCGGATCAGCATCCACGACAGCTCGGCCAGCAGCGCGGTCACGCCCAGCAGCAGCACGTAGCTGGTAAACAGCACGAACCAGGTCGGCATGCGCGACAGCCAGGAACGTGCCTGGCATAGCACCGCTGCGCCGCAGAGCCCGTTCCATTGCAGGTAAAGGGACAGCAACGCGAAGCGCTCCCAGAAGAACGCGCCGACCGGCTGGGTGACGAACATCACCAGCACCGCGACAAGCTGGGTGATCAGCGCCACCGACAACAGCACCGGACCGGAACAGAAGTCCGGCAGCAGTTCCGGCGCGCGTTGCGTCGCAAGGTTGGCCATACCCGCAGTCTTGGCGGAGGACGGGAAACGGTCAAGCTATACTGCGCCGCCCCGCACAGCTTGCAGCGCCGTTACATCATGAGTGCAGACAAACCCTGGGCCGGACGCTTTACCCAGGCCACCGATCCGCGCGTCGAGATTTTCACCGAATCGGTGAGCTTCGATCAGCGCCTCGCGCCCTACGACATTCGCGGGTCCATCGCGCACGCCACCATGCTCGGCCGCTGCGGCATCCTCCAGGCCGAGGAGGTCGAGACCATTGTCAACGGCCTGGGAGAAATCGCGCAGCAGATCGAGCGCGGCGAATTTCACTGGGACACGGCGCTGGAAGACGTGCACATGAACATCGAGCGCCGCCTGACCGAGCAGGTGGGCGATGTCGGCAAGAAGCTGCACACCGCGCGCTCGCGCAACGACCAGGTCGCCACCGACCTGCGCCTGTTCCTGCGCGACGCCATCGACGAGACCGGTGCCGCGCTGGACCGGCTGGCGGACACCCTGCTGGACCTG
>NZ_CAXFCL010000144.1:0-15158 GCF_964000955.1 uncultured Abyssibacter sp. | reverse complement strand
CATGTCTCCCTCCTCGGGATGTGATCATGGCTCAACACACAAAATTCGTTACACCCTCCATCACGGTCGTGATCATCACCGGGGCCGCCCCCCCGTGCATTCCCACGGTCGCCGCCATGCACCGCAACATCCCGGGTACCACACACACCGCCGTCGCCTCAGCGAATACGATGCGCGGCGCATCGTCATCCGTCAGTACGGGCTCGGGGTTCACAGCGCCCATTGTCACGATGGTTACTGGACGTTGATCGGTGACCGTTACGGACATGGCTCGATCCGGGTTGTGCTGGACGCATTCTCGGGGCAGGTTGTCGGGTACTTTCCTCTCGACACCCACCGAGGCTGGCGTTGGTAACAAGCTTTCGATCGATCGTTCGTCCTCTGATCTGGATGCTCATGCCGCTGACGTTGCTCAGCCCGACGCTGCACGCCTCGCCGGTGAACGCCTCCTTGCTGGCGGCGTCCGCCGGCGGGGGGTGGCGGACCGGTGCGGTTCGTCAGGCGATGGCGGAGATCCAGGCGCGTTACGGGGGATCGATGATCCGCCAGCAATCGAACGGGGACACGCTGCTGGTGCAATGGCGCACGCAACAGGGCGTGCAGGTGTTCGTCATCGAACCCTCAACCGGGCGCTGGTATCCCGCGCCCCGCCGCGATGCGCGTCCTGGTCGTTGACGATGATCCGTCGCTGCGCGAGGGGGTGGCGGCGCTGATCACCGAGGCCGGTTTCGATGTCGACACCGCCGATGGCGCCGACGCGGCTGATTCCTGGGTGCGGGCGGTGTCGTTCGCGGCGATCGTCCTGGATCTGGGATTGCCCGACGGCGATGGCCTGGACCTGATCCGGCAATGGCGGCGACGGGGGGCGACGCTACCCATTCTGGTCCTGTCCGCGCGTGGGACGCCGGACGAGCGGGCCGACGGTCTGGAGGCCGGGGCCAATGACTACCTGCCCAAACCTTTTCATGGCCGCGAGTTGCTGGCGCGCCTGCGCCGGATGATCCAGGGGACGTCGCCCCTGGCGGAGCCGCTGCGACTGCGACCGGATGGTCAGGTGGGCTTCGATCTGGTCGACGAGTCGGTGTTCCTGGACGGCCAGCCGGTGGCACTCTCCCGGACCCTGCGCCGCGTGCTTGGCGTGCTCGTCGCCGCACGTGGGCGGGCCGTGAGCAAGGCGCGACTGATGGACCAGGTCCGGGACCTGGAGGCGGCGGCCTCCGACAATGCCGTCGAGCAGTGGGTGCGGCGGCTGCGACAGCAACTGGGCGCGGGGTTGATCGTCACGGTGCCCGGCCAGGGTTACGCCGTTTGCCTGCCATTGCGGGATACCGCGGGTTGATGCGTTCGCTGCGGCTTCGGCTCATCGTCACCGTGGCCGTGGTCATCGGCGTGACCCTGCTGCTGGCGGGAAGCTGGCTGGCCGCGAGGCTCTACCAGGGCATGGCTCAATCGACAGTGGCCCGGCTGACCGAAAGCGCCGAGCATGTCGCGGCATTTCTGCCATTCGAACTCGCCGAGAACTGGTCGCAGGGCGAATATGCCCAGCCCTATTCCGGGCACTACTGGGCGTTGATGCAGTTGGAGGGGGCGGAGGGATCACGGTGGTTTGCCACTTCCGCGTCGCTCACCGATTTCGAACTGCTCGATCCCGCCGCCACACCAGTGAAGGACCGGCGGGTCGGTACGCTGATCCGGATGACCGGGCCGCTGGATCAGCGTCTGGTCGCCACCTGGGTGCCGCTGCCGGTGGGGCCGGAGCCGGGGCGTTTCGCGATGCTCATCGCCGTGCCCGCCGAGCCGCTGGAGCGCCAGACGGCGGTGTTGCTGACGGCGCTCTGGCAGGGTGGTGTCGTGATTTGGCTGCTTTGCGTCATTGCCGGTGGCATCGGCATCGCGACCGCGTCACGTCCGATTCGCGCCCTGCAACGCCAACTGGCCGGATTGCAGCGCGGTGAGCGCCAGAGGCTGGATGAGGCCGTGCCGTCCGAGTTCTCGGGCCTGGTTCGCGGGTTCAACACGGTGCTGGACTCGCACGAACAGACCGTGGCGCGTCACCGCGATGCGGTGGCGCAGCTGGCTCACGAGCTGAAAACGCCGCTGGCAGCGCTGCGGCAATCGGCGGAGGCGGGCGGCCAGGTGCCATCCGAAGAGGTGTTGCTGCGGGTACGGCGGATGATGCCGCTGATCGAGCAGGAGATCGGCCGTGCGCGCATCCATGGTCCGTCGCCGGGTCTGCGGCCCGCCAGCGTGGCCGAGCAGGTTCGTCGCGCCGTCCAGGTTTGTCGTGTCGACCACGAACTCGGGGCGCAGGCGATTCGGCAGGATGTGCCGGATACCTTCACGGTGCCGCTGGAGGCCCGTGATCTCTACACCGTTGTCTGGAATCTGCTGGACAACGCGATTCGCCACGGCGGCGGACCGGTGCTGATCACGGCCGCGGGCGACGGCTTTGCCGTGCACGACAGCGGAACGGTAGGCGCATCCGGCGAGGGCGCGTCCAACGGAATCGGCCTGTCGCTGGTCGATGCCGTGTTGGCTGCCTATGGGTGGGGGACCGAGGTTTCAGCCAGCCCGCAGGGTGGCCGCTGCGTCGTCGTTCGACCCGCGGGAATCCGGGGGCCGCGACCCGATCAGTGATCGGATCGCGGCCTGTTCACGGCGCTGCCGTCTAGACGTGCCGACGTCGATTGCGACGTCGCAACCAGCCACCGGCAAGCAGGAGCAGCAGGGCGCCCGGCAATGCCGCGCCGCCCTTGCCTCCGGTGACGCCATCGGGGTCGCCACCGCCACCGCCGGGTGTGGCGTTTTCGAAGTTGTAGAGCTGCACGCCACGGCCGAAGGTGGCGGCGAACAGCTTCCTGTCGTCGCCGGGCTGCAGCACGAGCTGGTTGATCGGCAGGTTGGGCATGTCGCCCAGCGGTGCCCACTCCGTGCCGTCCAGATCACTGGAAATGAACACGCCGATGTCGGTGCCAACGATGAGCTGATCGCCGCGCTTGATGATGGCGGTGGTCACCACGTCCGGCAGGTTGCCGGAAATGTCGACAAAGGTTTCACCCGCGTCGGTGGACTTGAAGACATGGCCGCTGCCGATATCGGTATTGGTGTCCAGATAGCCGCCTTCGCCCAGCCAGCGTGCGGTGGAGTAACCCCCCAGCACGGCGTACACCGTCTTGGTGTCATCGGGGTCGATCTCCAGACCGTAGATGAATCGATTGGGCAACCCGTCGGCTGTCGCATGATGCCAACCGTCGGAGGTTCCCGCGGCCGGAGGCAGGTCGCCTCCGACGTTGGTGGCGATGCCGGAGTCGAACTGGGCGTTGCCGTCCAGCACCGAGCAGCTTCCGCAGAACGCGACATAGGCCGCGTCGCCTTCCAGGTCGACTGACCGGTGGCGTGCCTGGTAGGCAATACCGGTCATCGGGCTCACACCCAGATCGAACACGTTCACCCAGTTCGTGGCCGTGGTGGCGTCGGTGGTTTCGGCGACCATGGTGCCTACCGCAATCATGTGATCCGCGTTCTGCGGGTCCATGAAAAATGGCCCCAGGAAGTGGGCGGTACCGACCTCGGCCTCGCCCGGGTCAGCGAAGCTGAACGACTCGCCGCCGTCGTTGGTGCGGTTGATCGACAGTCCGGGCGTCTGCACGAATGCGGTCTGCGAATCATCGGGATCAACGGCGGTCCACATGCCGTCACCGATGTAGATGCGCACCTGACGCCGCGTGTCCGGTTCGATCTTGCCCGAGGCGTTGTCCTGCAGGCCGTAATACACGGTGCCGTCCTTCGCGACACTGATGCCGTAGTTCATCAGCGTGTAGAAGCCTTCGTTCGCACCGTTTTCCCATTCATTGTTCTGGAACGGGTCGGTGACCGCGTTGGCGGAATACTGCTTGTAGGCGCCGCCGTCACCGCCTGCGAACAACCAGACACCACCGTTCACCTCGTCCGGGATGTACAGGCCGGTGTGCTGGTCCGGATGCGTCGTGGTGCCGTTGATGATGCCGTCGTACGTTGGGCAGATGGGGGTGCCGACACCGCCCACGTTGCCGATCAGGAACAGGCAGGTGTTGCCGGCGAAGTAGGTGCCGACGACGCCGAAGTCCAGCGGGTTGACCTGCTGGGCGACGCCGTTGATGGGGACCACGCCGGACGACTCGGTCTGCCAGATCTCCTCAAGCCCGAAGGACAGCCGCGTTGGTGCGCCAGTCAAGGGATCGGTGGAGGTCGGATCGGGCGCGATCCACAGGTCATACCAGGCCTGAATGCCCGGACCCACGCCAAGCGCGGCGGCCGCCGCGAGCGAGGATCCGCCGACCAGGCCGCTGGTGAGGATTTCCAGCTCGTCGGCGAGCTGGATCCAGCTCTCGCCAAAGTCGGTCGACACGTAGAGGCCGTTGAGTGCCGTGCTGCTCAGTGCACCGGCATCTTCCACCAGCTCGCAAACAAACTGCGGATCACCGGCGGGCAGCTGCTCACAGGGGAGATCCGGGATCGGAATGCCGTCGCCCAGCAGCGAGTCGATGTAGGCAACACCGCCGTTGAGCAGCGCGGCGTCCTGCACGATGGCGTAGACGATGTTGTGATCCTGATCCGCGCCGCTGGCCACACCAAACTCGACGCGGCCGATCTTTTCGAAGGGCGCGAACCCACTGGGCGCGCCACTGCCGTCGTCGATCAGCGAGAAGCTGCCCGGGACACCCGTCTGGGACAGGTACAGGCCGTTGCCCGGTGACTGCGGCGTGCCATCCGCGTAGGGCAGCGCGCCAGAACGATAGCCCACCGCTGCCAGCACGGGGCAGCCAGCCGCATCGCAGGTTTCGCTGGTGGCGCCGCCCGGGATCTTGACCACGACGTCGGACACCACATTCGCGAGCTGACAGGGGCCGGAGAAGTCCTCGTTTCCGGCACAGGCATCAGAGACCGGCAGCGCGACGTTGGTGAATGTCTCACCGGCATCGTCCGAGCGGAACAGGCCGCCGTGGGTGCCGGCGTACACGATGTTGGGATTGGACGGATCAACGATGACACGGGAGCCGCCGACGCCATCCGGCAGGCCGGCCGACTGGTTCCAGGTCGCGCCCAGATCATCCGTGTAGAAGGCGCCAAGGCCCACGTAGGTGTTCCCGCCCTGGACATGTTCACCGGTCAGCACGATCAGCCGGCCGCCATTGGCCGTGGTCCAGGCCAGCGAGCTATTGATCAGCGTGGGCAGGTTGTCCCCGATGGGGTACCAGAGGTCGCCGAGCGTGCCGACATCGCCGTCCACCGCGTCACTGGCCCAAACACCGCCAGTGCCCACCGATGCGAACAGACGCATGGCGTCGGCGTCATAGGCGAAATCGTCCACACGACCTGCGACGACCGGGATGCCGTCGTTGGAGCCGTCCGGAAACTGCTCGTCCGAGACTTGCGGGCCGATGCCATATTCCTCCCACTCGCCGGCCGCGTTCGGCACCGCCTTCTGGTTCGCGATCATGGCGCGTTTGCGTTCGACCGCATTGCGGAACGCGTTACCCGGGTGGCCGGAGGCCTGCAGTTTGGCCTGGCTCCACTGATCGATTTCGGTCAGTGATTCCGGCAGCCGCCGGTTGGCGCAGGTTTCCTGGCCGTAGATGGCGTGCAGCTTCTCGGCTGCGGCGTCCGACAAGCCTGGATTGAATTCCCGTGAAAACGCGACGGGATCAACCAGGTCGTAGCCGGGTGGGCAGGCGGCATCCGATGGATGAACGCTGTCGGTGCCGGTGGAATGGATGACGGTCCAAGACACCGCCGCGGTGGCTGCCAGGATGCAGCCAAGGCCAAGATGGGTGTATCGCATAAGAAATATGGGTGTAGGGCGGGCAGCTTCTTGCGTGCCCGACGAAACAATGGGAAAGACGCCCCTCGCGTCTGCCTGATGCACTATGCGCGCAATCAATACGTCATGTCGCGACTGTATAGTCCCACATGTGGCCGATGAATCCCATCGCGTGGCGCCGGCCATGTCGGGTCATGGCGGTCAATCGGGCAGGGTGATCAGTTCTCCGAGCTCCGCCAGGAACAGCGCGCAGGCGACCCGGGGCCGGTTTCGAAGTCGGCCCAGCAGGTCCGCGTACTGACGCAGCTGTGGCGCGTACTGGTCGACGGCCCTGCTTCGATACCGGGTTCGGTCGGCGTCGGAGGCCAGGGGTTCACGCGTCGTCTTGTAGTCGATGACCCAGAGCATGCCGTCGGCGTCTTCCAGGCAGCGGTCGATGATCGCCGAAACCCAGTGCCCTTCGAGCCAGCCGGAGAGGTGATACTCGGATGCGTGCCACGGGTGCGGTTGCAGCATCCACCGCCCCCTTGGTGAGGCCAGCGTGCGTTGCAGCAGAGTCAGTACGCGTTCGACCGCGGGCTCGACCTGATCTTCGGGCATGCCCATGCGGCGCAGCCCGGCGCGCATCGGCGCCGCCCGGGAGCGTCCGCCGTCCGACCAGGCGTTCACGCCATCGGCGATGACCCGCTCCAGCGCCTCGTGGTACATGGTGCCGATCAACGTGGCCTGCACGTCCCCAACGGCGGGGCCGGCGTCGATATCCAGCGACTGTTCGCTGGGCTTGAGCGTTCGACGTTCGGTCGGTGCCCAGATCGGGGGTGATACCGCCGTGGGCCAGTTGGCTGGCAGGCGTGCGACCCCGGGTAGATGGCCGCCATCCGTCTCCGGCGGATCAGCCGGCGATGGCTCCAGAGGCTCCAGCCCATCGAAGGCGGACCCGATCACCGGCCACAGCCGTGCCGCCATGGATTGCGCGCGCGGCTGGTAGATCACCTCGCCGTCGGATGCCTTGATCGTCGCACCCGCCACCACGGTCAGGCGTTCCCTGGCACGGGTCATCGCGACGTAGAGCAGGCGCAGTGCCTCCGCGTCGGCGGCATCGGTCGCCAGCTGGTGGAGAAAATCGTACTGGGGCTGACCGGGATGGCCGTCGTCGGCCGGCCGGGCGACCAGCAGCGCGCCGTCGGCGACCGTGCGCAGATGCAGTAGCGGCCTGTCCTGGCCGCGCGGGGCCCGTCCGCAACCAACCATGACCACGTGGTCGTACTGCAGGCCCTTGGATTTATGGATCGTCAGTGCCTCGATCCGGCCGTGTCCGGCACCGCGATAAAGCTGCTGGAGTTGACGCTCGAAGCCGGGCCAGTCCGGCAGCTCCCCGCCGGTGCAGCAGTTGCGCAGAAGACGAAAGATCTGCCGGATGGACGCCTGGTCGTCCTCGCCAACACAGGCCGGACCGCCCAGTTGCGTCCATAGTGCGTCGGCGGCGTCGGCCAGATGCGCGCGCCGCGACTCGGCGGTCACCAGCGCGTGTTCCAGTCGTTCCAGCCGGGCGTGGGCGTCGGCGCTCAGCTCCGACGGCCGCGGAGCCCGCAGCCGCTCGGGCCAGGACAGCGTCATCCGGCCGCGTGACAGCACGACCAGATCGGCCCAGGTCAGGCCGACGAACGGGGCGCGCAGCAGCGCCGTCCAGGCCAGCCGGTCCTCCGGGTGGCGCACGGCGCGGATCAGTTGCACCACATCGCGAACATTGGGCCGGTCGCCCAGCGGGTTGATGTCGACCGCCTGGATGGATTCGGCCAGCCGGGTCCGCAGCGCATCCAGCACCGGCGTCAACTGCGGTCGTGTCGCGGCGAGAATCGCGACGCTGGCGTCCGCCGGTATCGTCGCGATCAGCGCCTCGATGCTGTCCACTGCCGCGGCGGCCTCGTCATGCTTGTCTCCGGAGGCCACTGCCACGATTCGCACGCCCGCGGTGCCGCCGTCCGCGCGGCCGGCGGTGCAGGGCGTGTAGGTCACCGCGCCGATGTGACGATCGGATTGATCGGGAAACAGGTGGCCGAGACGGTTGTTGAACCAGTGGATCAGGGTCGGCGCGCTGCGGAAGTTGGCGCTCAGGGTCTCGACCGTCAGTTCCAGCGCCCCCAGGCGCCGGGTTTCGATCAGCTCGACGAACAGGCGGACATCCGCCTTGCGGAATGCATAAATCGACTGCTGGGGATCGCCGACCAGGAACAATGAGCGGCCGTCGCCCGGTGACCAGTTGGCGGTGAGTTCGCGGACGAGTCGAATCTGCGATTCGCTGGTGTCCTGCATCTCGTCGATGAGCAGGTGCCGGATCCGGGTTTCGGCATGCGCGATGGCTTCCGCGCCGGCCTCGCCGCTGGCGGCGGTGACGGCGGCCAGCGCAACCTCGATGAAATCAGCCTCGCCGCGCTGGGCGAACTGCACCCGCAACTCCGCGTAGCAGAGCCGCAGCACGCGGCCCAGCGCCGCGCGCAGGTGCAGGCTCTCCTCGGGCAGCACTGGCTCCGGCAGCGTACGTACCCGATCCAGCAGGCGGCGGGCCGCCTCGGCGCCGACCGTATCGGCCAGGGCCTCCAGCAGTTCGATGAAGGCCCGCTTCTCCGCCTTCATCTGGCTGGGGAAGCCGATGCGCTTGTCGGCGGTGCGCCGCCAGGTGCCGCCGCCGGTCAGCAGCAACCCCGCGATGAACCGCCAGATCGGGAGCGCCGGGCCGTCGGCCGCCGGCCAGCGGTTCAATGCGTCCGCGTTGATGGCGACGGGCTGCGGCCAGTGCATGGCGGCATGGCGGGCGGCATCGAGTATGGCCGGCCTGTGTGCGGCGGGCAGCGCGGTGTCGAGCCGGCGAAGCTGATCCCGGACCAGCACATCGAGAATCTCCGCGTCGCGTGCGCCGGAGGTGTCCAGCAACTGCGGCAGGTGGTCCAGCCACTGGTCACGCCGGGCGAGCAGGCCGGTGAGCGCCGGCAGCAGCTGGTCGATGCGATTGTCGGCCCAGTGCAGTACGGCGCTGATGGCAGCTTGTTCCTCGGTGGATCGGGCGGACAGGCTCTGGTCATCGAACACCGCCAGGACGGCGTCGGTGTAGAGGCCTTCGGGGTCCTGCGCGATGCCCAGCGAGCCACCGAATCCGGAGAGAATCGGCAACTGCGAGGCCAGCGCCTGATTGAAGGCGTCGATGGTCATCGCTTGCACCCGATCGGGGTTGGCGCGCAGTTGCCAGTCCAGCGTGTGGTCGCGCTCCAGCACCGCCACGGCATCCGCGTGCAGGGCCGCGGCGAACGGCTGGTCTGGCACCGGCCCCGCCGCCAGGTCGAGGGCCTCGGCGATGCGCAGGCGGATTTCCGCCGCCGCCTTGTTGGTGAACGTGATGCAGACAACCGACTCGGGTTGATCCACCGTGGCCAGGGCGCGCAGCGCGCGGCGGACCAGCAGTCCCGTCTTGCCCGAACCCGCAGGCGCGATGGTCACGACATGGCGGTCGAGGCGCAGCGCGCGGTCCCGGGCGTTCTGATCGGCCGGTGCGCTCATGCGTCCGTGTCCGCTTCGTCGGTGTCCGGGGTTTCGCGGATCAGTACCTGTAGCGGATCGTCGCGCAGGCTGCCGGGCACATACTCGGCCTCGCCGGCGAGAAACGCCCGCGTCAGGGCGCGCAGGCGGGCATGCGTGTCGGCCAGCAGCGCATCGAAGTCCGGCTGTCCGCGCGGTGTGGGGTCGCCGTCGATGAGGCGCGCGGCCCAGTTCGTGGCCGCGGCCATGCGGCGCCGGTTGGCGTGCACGTGGGCGAAGGCGATGCCATCGGCGCGTTCAATGTCCAGCGCGGCGATGGCTTCGGGCGAGGCATACAGCGGCAGCTGCGGCTCGTGCAGCCGATCCGCCTGCCAGCCTCCGGGTTTGACGTCACGGCCCGTCTTGTAGTCCAGGATCAGGTAGCGATCGCCATCGGTGGTTTCCACGCGGTCGAGCCGATCGACGCGGAAACGCAGGGGCAGCCCCTCGAATACCACCTCCGCGTCGCGTTCATGAGCCAGCACGGTGAACGGCTCGCTGCGGCGCTGTTCGTGCTGCAGCCAGGCCACGAGCAGGCGACCGATCCGCGCGCGCTCGGCCTCGATCACCAGCCTCGGGTAGCGGCTGGCGGGGAGGCATCGCGGCAGCAGCGTGGCCAGCGCGTTGTCGACGATGGAGTCGATTTGTCGCTCGTCCAGCCCGGCGAGCGCGCGTGAATCGCCAAGCCCGGTCCAGATCGCGGCGAGGGCGGCGTGGATGAGCTGGCCCTGTGCGCGAGGGTCCAGGCCCTTGGCCGGCTCCTCCATCGGTTCGACGCCCAGCCGGAACTGCACCATCGCCGCGAACAGCGATCGAGCGCAGGTTTGCAGCAGCCGCGTGCCGCCACGGATGCCTTCGCCGGTCGGGTCTTCGACCGGGGGAACGGCGGGTTCGGAGGTTTCCTCCAGCGGCGCGGGCTCGCTGAGGGTCATCGAAGGTGTCGCGGCTGTTCGCCAGGCGCCGGCGGCGATCAGGCCGGTCGGCCGCCGTTCGGCGCCGGCGTCGTCCAGCAGCGCCATGCTCAGATGAAGTTCGCCGGTCTGATGCCGCCAGGCCCGCGCCAGCGCGCGGGTGCGCCGCAGCCGGGTCTCCGGCGTGGCACCGACGACGGCGGCCTGCGCGAGCAGCTCGTGAGCGATGAACGGGGCCTGCAGCGGTTTGCCGAGCACCGCGGTTTCGTCGGCACCCAGGATCCAGCGGGCATCCGCCGGGGTTTCGGCCGCCGCCTCGAAATCGCAGATCAGGATGGGCTGCGTCGCCTCGACCCGCGGGGTGAAGCGTCGCGCATTGAGGAACTCGCCCAGCCAGCTCGTGGCGGTGGCGATCGTCACCGCTCCCAGCTGGCGGTCCAGCACGGCGAGTTGCTGCAGCGCTGCGCGCAGCGCCTCGATGCTTTGCCATTGCGCCGAGTTGCGTTCGGACGCCGCTCCCCAGCCCAATGCGTCCAGGCGGCGCGAAAAGTGCTGGACCCACTCGCCGGGCGTGGCGCGCCGGGGTTCGGCCTCGACCTGTCGCTCCAGGGCCGCCCAGCGAGGCTGGAGTGAGGGTGCGGCGCGGGCCGAGCAGTCCCGCAGATGAATTCTCGGGGCGCAGTGTTCGCGGAGCACCCGCTCCAGTTGCGCGGCGGCGGCTCGCTGCTCCGCGCTCCATAGCGCGCCGGACAACAGCAGCCGCGACACGGTTGCGAACCGGTTGTCCCACTTGCGCAGCGAGAGGATGTCCATGGCCGCGCTGGCCCAGGGGTTGCTCGACAGCCGATCGGCGCGTTCGAAGCGCCACGCCTTTGCCGCGGAGTGAGCCGGTGTCAGCCCAAGTGCGGTTTGCAGCGCGTCCTCCAGCGCGACGCGCTCGGCGTCGGGATTGGGCACCGCGATGACCAGTGAGAGCGCGTCATCCGGTGCGGCGCCGAGTCGCCGGGCGATTGCCTGCGCGCAGCTCAGACGTTCGGATTCGGCGTTCGCGTGGATGAGTGCCGAGGCGGGTTCCACGGCATCGGCATGATGCGTCTTCTCGACGCGGGTGCCGGCGTCGGATAGCGCGCGCAGCGTCTGTTGCAGCGCGGGTGTCAGGATGTCGGATGTCGGGAGGTCCAGGGTGATCGATGCGGGAACCTGAAGCCTGCCCTGGCGCAGCCGGTCGACAAAGGCCGCGGGGATGTCCGCGATCGTGAGCTCACCCCGCGCCCGGCGCTCGGCCGTGAGCTGCGTGTGCCACTGTCGGAAGGCGGCCTGCTCCGGTGTCCATGTCGGCGCGGCGCCAAGATCCAGATTGTGGCTGGCGATCAACCGGTCGGCCGCACGCAACTGGCGGGCGATGGTCCTGGTCGAAATCAGGGATTCGGCGATGGGATCGGCATCCACGCAGGCCATCCACTGCGCCAGTTCCTGCACCGGATGCAGGATCTGCTCTTCCGGCCAGCTCGCGGCCCAGGTGTCGGACAGCCAGCGATCCAGCGCGATGATCTTCGGCGCTTCCCAGACCGACAAGCCCTGGCCTCGCGCATGCAGCGCAGCCCGAGTGCGCAGCGCGCGCGCGCGGGTTTCGGTGGAGGTCAGGGTCAGCACACCAGTCGTCCGCGCAGCATGCGGGGCAGTGTACGTGACATGCCGCGTGGACAACCGGCGCCACAAAAAAGATGGCCCGGTGAAAACACCGGGCCGAGTACGAAGGCAATGAACGTAACGGACGACTGGGGAACCATCACATCACGTCGGCATCCAGCCAGCGGCTCTTGGCCAACCGCTCAGACCAGGCGTTCCATGCCCGGCGACCTTCGAAACCAGAACATTGTTAGTTCTGAAAAATCACCATCCTTGCTCATGCCCGTTCTGACCGTCCTTGGACTCCGTGTCCCTGAACAGGCTGGAGCTATTATGCGCGCTTGGTCAGAGATTTCCATGTCAGTTGTTCGGATATCCCGAATGTCAGATATTTCCTACGTATGAAGGCTTTGCTGCAGCGCGTCACCAATGCCTCCGTGACGGTTAACAATCAGGTGATCGCGAACATTGCTCACGGCTGCTTGGCGCTGGTGGGCGTCGAGCCCCACGACAGCGAGGCGGCGGCATCCAGGCTCGCAGAGCGCATCGTCGCCTACCGGATGTTCGCCGATGAAGCCGGGAGGATGAACCGGTCGCTGCGTGACATCGGTGGCGGACTGTTGCTGGTCTCGCAGTTCACGCTGGTCGCCGATACACGAAAGGGGACGCGCCCCGGGTTTTCCACGGCCGCCGCACCGGACGTCGCCGAGCCGCTGTTCGAGCACATGGCGGCGCATGCGCGGACCCTGCTGGACGACGTGCAGCTTGGCCTTTTCGGGGCTGACATGAAGGTGGCGCTGGTTAACGACGGACCCGTGACGTTCTGGCTGTCGACCTCGGCGTAAGCGACCGGTGGCTGCCCCGACGTTTGCCAGCCGTGCGCATCGGAGTATCCTCTGCCCAACACCTGCCCTGATGCTCGCATGAACCCGCGGATTGCGGATGTCGCGCGCGATACGAACGAAACGCAGATCGCAGCGCGCATCAATCTCGATGGCTCCGGCCAGACTGACCTGTCGACCGGTATTCCGTTCTTCGATCACATGCTGGATCAGATTGGTCGTCACGGCCTGTTCGATCTTGCGATCCGGGCGTCGGGCGATCTGGACGTGGATCAGCATCACACCGTCGAGGACACCGGCATCGTGCTGGGTCAGGCCGTGGCGAAGGCCGTCGGCGACAAGCGCGGCCTGGTGCGGTATGCCCACGCCTATGTGCCGCTGGACGAGGCGCTGTCACGGGTGGTGATCGATTTCTCGGGGCGGCCCGGACTGCATTACTTCGTGGACTATCCCCGGGCCCGGATCGGGGATTTCGACGTGGACCTGATCTCCGAGTTCTTTCAGGGATTCGTCAACCATGCGGCCGTGACCCTGCATATCGACAACCTGCGTGGCGTCAATGCGCACCACGTGGCCGAAACCATCTTCAAGGCATTCGGTCGCGCGCTGCGTGCGGCCACGACGCTGGATCCGCGTGCAGCGGGCAGCATGCCGTCGACCAAGGGGACGCTCTAGCGAGCGCGAACCCGTTGTTCTCCTCTACGGATCTGAACCACCCGTGATCACCTTGCTCTTTCACCTCAGTCGTCCGGCACGGTCCGGCCCGGGATCGGTCTGATGGCGTCGATCGGCATCATCGATTACGGCATGGGCAATCTCCACTCGCTGTCCAAGGCCATTTCGCGTGTGTCCGCCGAGGACCGGGTGGAAGTGACCTACGATCCCGACAAGCTGGTCCGGGCCGAGCATCTGGTCCTGCCCGGCGTCGGCGGTGCCAAGCACTGCATGGAGGAGTTGCATCGTCTGGAGCTGGATGCCTTCGTGCGCGAGGCTGCTGGCCGCGTGCCGATTCTGGGCGTGTGCCTGGGCATGCAGATCATGCTGGAACACTCCGACGAGAATGGAGGCGCCGAGACGCTGGGGCTGTTCGAGGGGACGGTCGAGGCCTTTCCCGCGCCGTCGGCGGACGTACCCGGTCCGGAGCGCATCAAGGTCCCGCACATGGGTTGGAACCAGGTCCGCCACACACGCGCGCATCCGTTGCTCGAAGGTGTGTCGGAGGATGCCTGGTTCTACTTCGTGCACAGTTACCGGGCCAAGCCGGTGCATGAGGAAGACGTGCTCGGCGTGACTCACCACGGGGTGGACTTCGCATCCGTGCTGATCAAGCCCAATATCTTCGCAGTTCAATTTCATCCGGAAAAAAGCCAGGGAGCCGGAATGACGCTTCTCGCCAACTTCGTGCACTGGGATGGGCAGGCCTGACATGCTGTTGATACCCGCAATTGACCTGAAGGACGGACAATGTGTCCGGTTGCGTCAGGGCAACATGGATGATGTCACCGTGTTTTCCGACGATCCGGTCGAGGTGGCCCGGCGATGGATCAAGGCCGGTGCCCGCCGCCTGCATCTGGTCGATCTCGACGGTGCCAAGGCCGGTGAGCCGATGAACCTCGCGGCGATCCAGGCGATCACCGAGGCGGCCGGGGATATTCCGGTCCAGGTTGGCGGCGGCATTCGTGACGAGGACGCCGTGGTGGCCTGTCTGGAAGCCGGCGTGCAGTACGTGATTCTCGGCACCAAGGTCATCAACGAGCCGCATCTGCTGGCTGATCTCTGCATCGAGTTTCCGCGGCACATCCTGGTGGGCCTGGACGTGCGCGACGGCAAGGTCGCCGTGGACGGCTGGAGCAAACTGTCGCAGCACGACCTGCTGGATCTTGCTCAGCATTTCGAGCGCGATGGCGCCGAGGCGTTCATCTACACCGACATCCACCGTGACGGGATGATGCAGGGCGTCAACGTCGAGGGCACGCGCGAGCTCGCCGAGGCGGTCGCGGTGCCGGTCTTCGCGTCCGGCGGGATATCCAGCATCGACGACATCCGCCGGCTGGCCCAGATCCAGGACTCCGGAGTCGCCGGCGCGGTGATCGGGCGGGCGCTTTACGAGGGCGCGCTTGATCTGGCCGAGGCGCAGGCCGTGGTCGACGAGGTGCAATCGCAGTCATGACCAGTGGTCTGGCCAAGCGCATCGTCCCCTGTCTGGACGTGGACAAGGGGCGTGTGGTCAAGGGCGTCAAGTTCATCGACATCAAGGATGCCGGTGATCCGGTCGAGGTCGCCCGTCGCTACGATCAGCAGGGTGCCGACGAACTGGTGATCCTGGATATCACGGCCAGTTCCGACAACCGGGAAACGCTGATCCACGTGGTCGAGGCGGCCGCGGCGCAGATCTACATCCCCTTG
>NZ_CAXFCL010000143.1:0-8406 GCF_964000955.1 uncultured Abyssibacter sp. | reverse complement strand
TGATTCATTCCCACCGCCAAGTTGCTGCCTGAAATTAGGCCAGGCAAGACGCGAGGAGCGAGGTTTGGTCATTCCAAATGAACGACGAGCAACGCCGCATGGCCTGTTTTCAGGCGGCAACTTGGCGGCGTGAATGAATCAGTGTTTCCCTAGCAGCGAAGCCACCGTGAATTTAACCGAATCTCAGCGAAATTGACCGACAACCGGAGGTCAGCAGGGTGAAGTCAGCGGGCAAACCCTTCCAACTCATTGTTTTTGAAAGATTCACCAATCTGGCACGCGGCATGCTCCAGGAGGCGGAACCCTGACTCAGCGAGACACCATGAAAGCTCTGATTCTTCCCGCCGCGGCCCTGGGCCTGCTGATGACCTCCGGCTGCGTTCTGAGCATCGGCGGCGATGGCCACGACGACAACCACTACACCAGCGTTCGGGCCCAGGAACGCAACAATCGCGAGTACATCGCGACCATCTCCATGGGCACGCCGTCTTCAGCGGTGGTGACGCACCTCGGCACGCCGGACTTCACCGACGTGTTCACCGGCAAGGACGGCGAATACCGCATCCTGCGCTATCGCACCCATCGCGCCGAATCGGACGGCGACACCAGCCGTGACGAGACGACGCCGCTGGTCTTTCTCGACGGCCGCTTGGTCGGCGTGGGCGAAGAAGCGGTGCTGCGCCTGCGCTAGACCCGGGCTGACAGCGGGATGACCGGAGCAGGCTCCGGTCATCCTCACAAACCGGGCGCGTCGTCGACGGTGACGACGCCGTCCTCGATCGTGTAGATGTGCCGCCGCCCGGCATGCGCCCAGGCAGCCCGCCAGATCACCACGCGCTCCAGACTCAGCACATAGGCCGCCCAGTCGTCCGGCCTTGGCACCCGATCGAAACTCATGGCATCGCGCGTGCGCTCCACCGCCTGCGCAAAGGCTTCGGGCTCCGCGTCGGGATGCAGCGACGACACGTAGGCGAGCAGCTGACGCTCCCGGTCCCGGCCGCTCCAGACCGCATCCGCCTCGTCTTCCGGCAGCTCGTGCGCAATGGCGCCCAGCGTCACCTGCACGCGGGAGGCCTTCCAGTAGATGCACAACGACACGGGCGTATCGCTGGATTCCGACAGTCCCTTGCCGGAGCGGCGACTGGTGAAGAACAGCAACTGGTCATCCGCGGTGATGTGCAGGTTGATGGTGCGTGCACCCGGACGACCATCCGATCCGACGGTCGCCAGCACGGCCGTGTCCACGTCCGGCTCGCCGGAACTCTCGGCGTCGCCACGCAGGCGCGCCAGCAGGCGGACCAGGTCCGCCACGTCGCGAGGCTGATCACTCATGTTCCACTCCGTGTACGCCCACCCTGTAGCCTGCCGCTATGATCGGGCCCACGGAAACAGACAACAAGTTGGAGCGGACACCATGAAACGAGTCGGACGGCGGTACCGACCCAAGCGCGTCGATGATTCGTATGACGTGATCGTCATCGGCTCGGGCATTGGCGGTCTGGCCAATGCCGCATTGCTCAGCCGGCTGGGCCAGCGCGTCTGCGTGCTGGAACAGCATTACACCGCCGGTGGCTTTACCCACACCTACGAGCGCAACGGCTACGAGTGGGATGTCGGCGTCCACTACATCGGCGAGGTGCACAAACCCCATTCGCCCCTGCGCCGCATCTTCGACGTCATCAGCGACGGTCAGCTGCAATGGGCGGAGATGGACGAGACCTACGACCGCATCATTATCGGCGATCGCCACTATGACTTTCGCGTGGGCCGGGAGCGCTTCGCCGAAGACCTGAAGGCGCGTTTCCCCGCCGACGCGCAGGCCATCGACGACTATGTCGACCTGGTCCGCCGCGTCGCCGGATCGATGCGCAATTTCTTCATGGGGCAGGCGCTCTCCCCCAGCATGGATCGTCTCTACCGCATGGTGCGCGAACACCGCGTTCCCAGGGAATGCATGATGACCACCCGGGAGGTGCTGGAGTCGCTGACCGACAACCAGGAACTGATCGGCGTGCTGACCGGCCAGTGGGGCGACTACGGCATGCCGCCCGCCGAGGCGACCTTTCTGATGCATGCCTCGGTGGTGAAGCATTATTTCAGCGGCGGCTGCTATCCGGTCGGTGGCTCCTGGAAGATCGCCGACACCATCGTGCCGGTCATCCGCGCTGGCGGCGGCGAGGTCTTCACCTACGCCGAGGTCGAACAGATTCTCGTCGAGCACGGACGGGCCGTCGGTGTCCGCATGAAGGACGGCCACGAAATCCGTGCTGGTCGCGTGGTAAGTGATGCAGGCGCCAGCAACACCTTCGAGAAACTGCTCCCGGAGGCCGAGCGCATCCGCCACGGCTACCCGCAGAAGCTCAAGTCCGTGAAACCATCGGCGTCGCACATCTGCCTCTACGCGGGCTTCAAGGGCACGGCGAAGGAACTGGGCCTGCCGCGGACCAACCTGTGGATTTACCCCAGTCCCGCGCATGAGGACAATCTCGCGCGTTACGAGGCCGACCAGAGCCAGCCGCTGCCGCTGGTCTACATCTCCTTCCCGTCGGCCAAGGACCCGGACTGGGTCAACCACTATCCCGACAAGAGCACCGTCGAGGTGATCTCGCTGGGTCCCTACGAATGGTTCGAACAATGGCGCGACACCACATGGAACCAGCGCGGGGAGGACTACGAAACATTCAAGGCGCAACTGACCGAGCGTCTGCTCGAGGTGCTGTTCCAGCACATGCCTCAACTGCGTGACGCCCTGGACTACCAGGAGCTGTCCACACCGCTGTCGACCGAATGGTTTAACTTCTACGGACAGGGCGAGATCTACGGCCTGGACCACGATCCCGAACGATTCCGCCAGCGGTGGCTGCACCCGGTGACACCGGTGAAAAACCTCTACCTCACGGGACAGGACGTCGTCACCGCGGGCGTGGGCGGTGCGCTGATGGGCGGCGTGCTCACCACCGGTGCGATGCTCGGTTTGCAGCAGAAAAAGCTATGGAAGTTGCTCAAGGAGTGGGAACCACCGGTACCCGCCGCCGAAACGGAGAGCAGCCCCGCCTGATGTCCGCCACGGACCTTCTGCCCTGATGGGCACGGTACGATGGACACGAACCCGCCCCGGACGGCCCGGATGAGAATCCGTGTACCCGCCATGGTCAAACGCCACCCCATCCGCTTCGGCCTGCTCGGCCTGCTTCTGACCTGCGTGGTGCTTGCGGCCTGTCTGGTCGCCAGGACGCTGCCGGACGGCCCGATTCCCACCGCGACGTTCCCGGCACCAAGCGGCAAGACCGACGGCCCGCTGGTCATCGTGCTCCCGGGCATCCACGATGACATGGAGAGCCTTCGGGCCTCCGGTATCGTCGACAGCGTGCAGGATGCCAATGCGGATGCGACGGTGACCCTCGCGGCCGCCAGTTTCGGCTACTACATGGACCGCAGCCTGCTGGAACGTCTGCAGACGGAAATCATCGATCCGGCACGCGCCACCGGCCATGCCGATATCTGGATGGCCGGAGCATCACTGGGAGGGTTCGGAACGCTGCTCTACGAGCGCGAACATCCCGGCGCGCTGACAGGCCTGGTGCTCATGGCCCCGTTTACCGGCCGGGACGAGCTCGCCGAGCGAATCGCCGAATCCGGTGGCCTGCGGCAATGGGAGCCCGGCCCCGAACCTTCGGTTGTGCATCCGGATGACGTGCCCTACGAGGTATGGCGCATGCTCAAGCAGTTCGCCGAGCAACCGGAACAGGCCGAGCGGGTCTGGCTGATCTGCGGCCGCAAGGACAAATTTCACCTGGCCGCGGAGCAAATTGCCGAAGTCATCCCCGCATCCCAATATCTGGAGCGGCCCGGGGGCCACAAGTGGGCTGTCTGGGCGCCCGCCGCCGGCGAGGTCTTCAGCGCCATCTTCAGCGAAAGCCCACCGCCCGAAGGACAGCCCGGCTAGCCCATCCCGTAAGGGCGCCCCTGAAATACTGGAACACCACGGCAACCCGGGACCGCGAGACACGGCCGCCAACTTACGCCGAACCTTGTTCACCAGTACAATGTGAGCCCGTTGGGCGCGCGCGGTTCGGCCACAGGCAAGGGAATGGGCTCGTGCAGCAATGCTTCGCGCTTCCGGCTTCTTTCGACCCACATTCGTGTTTGCGGGCTTTCGCCCCGTGCCGACCGCCCCCTTCAGAACACCGATGAAATCCCAACAAGACATCCTTTCAACACTGCGGGAACTCTTTGAAGAACTGTTCGAAATCGAGCCCGAGAAAGTCACTCCAGAAGCACGCCTGTACGAAGATCTGGATATCGACAGCATCGATGCCGTCGACCTGGTCGTCCGCCTGAAGGAAATCACCGGCAAGGCGGTGGAACCTGAACAGTTCAAGAGCGTGCGCACCGTGCAGGATATCGTCGACGCCGTTGACGAGATGATCAGCGCCTGAGCGGTCATGCGATGATCGCCGCGCCGACCGAGCCGGTTGAGCTCGCCCATCGCCAGAACGGCGATTCATGCGCCTACGAATTGCGGATTCCCGCCGATCTGACCTATTTCTCCGGCCACTTCACCGGCGCACCCATCGTGCCGGGCGTGGCGCTGACCCACTGGGCCATCGAGCGCGCCTGCCGCGCTTTCGGCCATCGGCCGTCAGTCGCCAGCATCGCCAATCTCAAGTTTCATCACGTACTCGGCCCCGATGACGATGTCATGCTGGAACTCGTCGACAATGCAGCAGGCGGATCGACCCGGTTCAGCTACGCAAGGCGGGAGACGCTCTGCGCCAGCGGCCGGATCAACTGGCGCTGAACCGATGCCGGACCACCCCGCCACATCGGCCTTTCGGCCCTGTTTCGTGATCCCGGTGTTCAACCATGGTGACGCGATCACGGGCGTCGTCGACCGGCTACGCCGCCACGGCCTGGTGTGCTGGCTGGTGGACGATGGCAGCGACCGGCGTTGTGCCGATGTCCTCGACGCTCTGCACCACACCGATCCCGAATCCATCCGGCTCCAGCGCCTGCAACGCAATAGCGGCAAGGGCGCGGCGTTCCGGCAAGGCCTGCTGTGCGCCGAGCAGGCCGGATTCACCCACGTGATCCAGATCGATGCCGACGGTCAGCACGACCCGGAAGATGTCCCCCGCCTGCTCGACGAGGCGCGCGCCCATCCCGATGCGGTGATCACCGGCGTGCCGATCTACGACGAAAGCGTGCCCAGGGTCAGGCTGTACGGACGTTATCTCACCCATGTCTGGGTATGGATCAATACGATGTCCATGCAGATTCGGGACTCGATGTGTGGCTTTCGCATCTATCCGGTCGCGTCGACCAGCCGGCTGATGCGCGAGGCCCGCATCGGCAATCGCATGGAATTCGACACCGATATCCTCGTCCACGCGTACTGGGATGGGGTTCGCGTCATCAATGTTCCGACGCGGGTTCGATATCCAGACGACGGCGTCTCGCACTTCCGGATGCTGCGCGACAACGCGCGCATCTCGCTGATGCATGCGCGTCTGTTCCTGGTCATGCTTTGGAGACGCTGCGGCTTCGGGCCGCCGATCAGGCCCTGGTCCAGTAATCGTAAAAATTGAACCAGTTGAACGGGTTGCGGCGAACATGCCGCTCGATGTGATCCAGATAGGCCTGCGCCTGCCGGGCCACAAACGCCGCCCGCTGGCGCGACCCGATCGCCTGGCCGCCAGGATGCAGCTGTTCGAAATGAACGTTGTAGCGGTTGCCCCCCTCGTAGGTACAAAGCCCCAGAATCACCGGCGTCCGTAGCACGGCCGCCAACAGCCACGGCGTGGCCGGCAACTGCACCGGATGGCCCAGCAGACTGCCCTGCACGGTCCGCTCGCGGACGTTGTTCACCCGATCCGCCATCAGGCCGACGATGTCGCCGTCGTCGACCGCGTCGCGAATCCTCAGCGCCAGCTCGTGATCAGCCTCGGAGGAATCGATGATCGCCTCCAGAAATTCCGGATTGACCGCCCGCAACGCCGCGTTGAGCGTTCGGCTATGCGACAAGTCCATGAGGATGCGCAGCGACAGCGCATCCTCGCGCTGCTCGGCCGCGGCCCGCATGGCATCGAAACTCCCGAAATGGGCACTCAGCAACAGCGCACCGCGCCCCGAGCGCAGAATGGGATCAAACAGCTCCGCGCCATGGACGGTGACATCCAGCGCGCGGGTGCGACCAGCGTAGAAGTAAAGGCGATCAAGAATCGTGGACGCAAAATAGAAAAAATGCCGCCACAGATCAGCCAGCCTCGCCGGGCGCCCCAGCGCAACAGCCAGAAATCCACGGGAAGCCCGGCGGGCGCCCTGTCCGGTCAGCAGGAAATACGCGACAATCGGCCACAGCACGCATCGAGTGAGCGGACGCCCCAGACGAAGGCCGAGCCAGAACACGGCCCGAATCCAGAAGCCGCTCCCCCGCTCTTGGTAAGATTTCCACTGGTCGCTCACGCGATACCCTGTCCACTCATGGTTGCTTCGACATTCCGCACGACGGATGTCGGCTTCCGGCCTCATGGGCCGGACGGTCGACAGCCGACATGGCGGCACCACCCTTCATGCTGACCGTCCAAACCTCCAGCCTCAACAGCCAACAGTTGCTCGACCGGACCGACGTGCTGGCGGTGGTCGATTTCGACGCGGCACCTGGCCATCGTCCGACGGACCCCCGCCGGATCATCACGCCGCTGGACACCAGCGCGGCACTCAGGGAAGTGTGGGTCAGCAACGCGGGCGAGGTCACCACCGGTCGCAGCGGCGACATCCTGTACGCGCAAAGCCCCGATGAAACGGTCGGCACGCTGATTCTCGCCGACAACGGCGAGGATCTCGAGACCCTTGCCTATCAGGCTTACAGCCAGCTGCTCACGTGGCTGGATCAGCATGAGCACCGGCAACTCTGGCGGGTGTGGAACTACTTTTCCCGCATCAATACCGGTGAAGGCGACAGCGAGCGCTATCGTCGCTTCAGTCTGGGCCGGCAACGCGCATTGCGCGAATCCTCGCTGCCGGATCGCGCGCTGCCGCCCGCCACCGCCATCGGCTGCGCGGCGGACCAGGTGTTCCTGATGTTCATCGCCGGATCCGAACCCGGCAAACCGATCGAGAACCCGCGCCAGATCAGCGCGTATCGTTACCCGCGCCAGTACGGACCGGCGAGCCCCTCCTTCGCCCGGGCCGCCAAGGTCGGCCCCGCAAACACCGAGGGAACCCTGATCGTGTCCGGTACCGCCAGTATCGTTGGCCACGAAACGCAGCACGAGGGCGACTGGCAACGTCAGCTCGAGGAAACCTTCCGCAACCTGACCAGCCTGACCCGGCTGGCCGGCACGGCGGCGGCACCCTCCTCGCTGCGGGTCTACGCCCGGCCCTCGGTACCCGTCGACGAAGTAACCGCCCGCATACGGCAGGAATGGGGGGCGAACACGCCGATCATTCCGCTGTACGGGGAGATTTGTCGCCGCGACCTGCTACTGGAAATCGAGGGCGTGTGGCCGCTGGCGACCGCCAAGGTGGAACGGCATGCCGCCACGGCCGGCGGGACCGCTATTCGAACTTGACGACTTCGCCCTTCATCGTCACGCCGGCAACAAAGCCTCCGGCTCCGCACATGTACTCGGTTTCGGAAGAAAGCGGTGAGTTGCGATAGTTGCTGGTGATATTGACCACAGCATCCCCGCCAAGCTGAACGGCACGATCACGCAAGGACAACATCGCGGAAAAAAGAGCCCACTCACAGGCTTCCTGGTCCGTCTTGTTGAATGCGTTGGTCTTCTTGTTGGACTGGAATTCACCCATCCTGGACGCAACCGCCGGGTGACCCTGCTCGCCAAAGTAGAATTTGATTTCGTCGCCCAGGCGTTCTTTCACGTCATCTCGTGCGAAAAAATCGGCCAGCGGAAAGGTCAGATGATCATCGCGCGCCTGTGAAACGCCAACCGGCAACGCTGTCAGCACGGCAATCACAACGGTCAGAAACTGTTTTTTCATGAGGTTTGAACTCCCTGTTCGGTCAATCGGAATTCCACCGCCGAAATACTAGCGAACTGTTCACCCCCCCAAAAGCGAAGTTGTTGTTCATGACGTACTCGGTATCGATATTCCGACTTTCATTCATGACGTAGTCCACATCTCCGCAGGCCGGATCCGGATTTTTCAGGTTCAGCGTGGGATCGAAATGTCCCCGGTTCATCATCTCGATCGCGAACCAGGATTCCAGCGAGCCGCATGCGCCCAGCGTGTGCCCCATGTGGCCCTTGTACGACGCGAAAGGCTTGAAGCCGAGCACCTCGGCGGTCGCGTGACTTTCGGCCACGTCCCCGTGATCGGTCGCGGTGCCATGCGCGCAGACGAACCCGATGTCGCCGGCCGAAATGCCGGCATCCTCGATCG
>NZ_CAXFCL010000142.1:0-3513 GCF_964000955.1 uncultured Abyssibacter sp. | reverse complement strand
GGTATCGGCGTGGGTGTGGAGCCCGGCACCATGCAGGGGCTCAGCTGGGTGGACGAAGCGCTGGCTCGCCTCGGCAAACGGCGCAAGATTCGCGTGTTCACCCGCCACTACCAGGCCGCCATGCAGCTGGCGGAGCTGGATGATCTGGTGATCACCCTGCCCAGCAAGTCGGCCAGGCTCCAACGCGACAATCCGGATGTGGTGATTCTGCCGCCGCCGTTCGACATCCCCGAAACCGAACTCAAGATGGCGTGGAGCGCGCTGCTGCACCACAACCCGGCACATCAGTGGTTACGCGGGTTGATCGCTCGGGTCGCCAGTGAACTGGACTGACCGGAGTCGGTTCAGACCCATCGCGCAATCAGACACAGCCCCGACGAATCCGGCCACTCAGGGCAGCAGCTCGTAGGCGGGGAGCGTCAGGAAGTCCGCCAGCTCGTCGGCCACGCATAGCCGGTGCAGCAGATCGCAAGCGATCGAGAACCGCCCGGATTCGAAACGCTCCTCCCCCACTTCCGCCTTGATGTTCTCCATCTCCTCGGCGAGCAGTTGCTCGAACAGCTCGACCGTGACATCCCTGCCGTCGTCAAACCGACCTTCGGGATGATGAATCCACTGCCAGACCTGCGTGCGCGAGATCTCGGCGGTGGCGGCGTCCTCCATCAGGTTGTACAGCGGCACGCAACCGTTGCCGGAAATCCAGGCCTCGATGTACTGCACCGCGACGCTGATGTTGTTGCGCAAGCCGGCCTCGGTGATCTTGCCTTCCGGCTGCCGCAGCAGGTCCTCGGCGGTCACGGACCAGTCCAGCGGACGATTGATCTGGTTGGCGCCAGGCATGTGCTCGTCGAACACGGCACGGGCGACCGGCGCCAGCCCCGGATGCGCGACCCAGGTGCCGTCGTGGCCGTTGGCGACCTCGCGTTCCTTGTCGGCGCGCACCCTGGCGAAGGCCTTGTCGTTGGCGGCCGGGTCATTCTTCACCGGGATGAAGGCCGACATGCCACCCATCGCCATCGCGCCGCGCTTGTGGCAGGTCACGCACAGCAGCTTGGAATAGCTGTCCATGCAGTGCTGCGCCATGTCCACGACGAAGCGGTCGGCCATCACCCGACCGGGTTGCAGCTTCATGATCTTGATGAAGCTGAAGATGTAGTCCCAGCGGCCGCAGTTCAGGCCGACGACGTGGTCGCGCAGCTCATGGAGAATCTCGTCCATCTCGAACGCTGCCGGCAGGGTCTCGATCAGCACTGTCGCCTTGATCGAACCGCGCGCGATGCCCAGTTCGTCCTGGGCGGCGTTGAAGATGTCGTTCCAGATCCGCGCTTCCAGATGGGATTCCATCTTCGGCAGATAGAAATACGGCCCGCTGCCCTTTTCCAGCAATGCCCTGGCGTTGTGGAAGAGGAACAGGGCGAAGTCGACGATCGCCGCCGTGGCTGGCGCGCCGTCAATGCGGATATGGCGCTCAACCATGTGCCAGCCGCGCGGGCGGACGATCAGCGTCGCCGGATCGTCTTCCAGCGCGTAGACCTTGTCCGTCTCGGGGTCGCTGTATTCGATAGTGCCAGCCACGGCGTCCATCAGGTTGAGCTGGCCATGCATCAGACCCGACCAGGTCGGCGCCTGGCTGTCCTCGAAGTCCGCCATGTAGCACTGAACCGGGGCATTCAGCGCATTGATCAACATCTTGCGATTGACCGGCCCGGTAATCTCGACGCGGCGATCCCGCAAATCCGCCGGAATGCCGCGGATGCTCCAGTCGCCGTCGCGCACGGACTGCGTGTCGGGCAGAAAATCGGGGCCGATGCCGCGATCGAACAGGGCCTGTCTGGCCACCCGCGCGGACAGGCACTCCTGAACACGCGGGCGAAACCGGCTGACGAGGCGACTGGTGAAGGCGACGGCCTCCTCGGTCAGAACGCGTTCGAACCCGGTTTCGAACTGGCCGAGAAGATCGGTGTTGCCCACCGTCGTGACCGTTTCCGTCATGTTGTCGTCATTGGCCCGAATTCACGGCTGACCAAGGCGAACTCAAGGCTCCAGCGCCTCGCCGGCGGTGATCAGGCCGTCCACGTCGGCGTAGAGATAGTCACCCTCGCGGAACTCGATGCCGGCGAAACGCAGCGGAACACCGACCTCGCCGACATTCTGCTTGCGCGACTTGAGCGGATGCGCGGCCATGGCCTTGACGCCGATCGAGCAGTCCTCGATTTCCTCGCAGTCACGCACGCAACCGTAGACCACCACGCCGGACCAGCCGTTGTCCTCGGCCAGCTTCGCGAGATTGCCGCCCAGCAGCGCGCAGCGCAGCGAACCACCGCCATCGACGACCAGCACCCTGCCCTCGCCGGGTTGCTCCAGTTCACTACGCACGAACGTGTTGTCCTCGAAGCATTTCAGGGTGTGAATCGCGCCGGAGAACGCCAGCACACCGCCGAAATCGGCAAAAATCGGTTCGGCGACCTGGATCTTGTCGCTGTGGGCGTCGCAGAGGTCGGTAACGGCGTAGCTCATTCAAAGGCTCCGGTAGATTTGGGGGGAAGCACTGCGGCGATGATGCCCCAGATGGCCAGCGCGACGAAGCCCACCAGCGTCCAGCCCGGCAGCGAAATGCCAAGAAAGCTGCCTTCGATGATCGCGCAGTTGCCGTCGCCGGCCAGCACGGTCCGAATCACGTCCCATGCCGGCATGATGTCCATCATGTAGTCCAGCGACGGCCCGCAGGCGGGCACCTGATCGGGAGGCAGACTTTGCAGCCACACGTGACGCGCGGCAATCGCGCTGCCGATGCCCGCGGCCACCAGTGTCAGCGCCGCGTAGACCCAGCGACCGAACCCGCGTGGGCCATGCAGCGCCGCGATGAGCATCACCAGA
Source organism: uncultured Abyssibacter sp. (assembly GCF_964000955.1). Lineage (NCBI taxonomy): Bacteria > Pseudomonadati > Pseudomonadota > Gammaproteobacteria > Chromatiales > Oceanococcaceae > Abyssibacter > uncultured Abyssibacter sp. Next base: position 636 of record NZ_CAXFCL010000142.1, on the reverse strand, counting down.
CCGACACCGACCATGGCGACGCGCTGGAAGATGCACATCGGGCACGGCTCCATGTCGAAGACGTATTGCAGAACCAGTGCGAACCCCAGCGCTCCAAAGGCGATGATTGCGCCGATGGCCATCATCGGACGAAACGAGAACAGCATTGCCAACTCCCCGCAGAATGGGTGACCCCGCTCTCAGGGCCACGATTGAATTTGCTCACATGGGACAACCGCCCATGACCCTGCCATCGCATCGGAGGCACGCCATGAAGACCGTTATTGTCACAAAATGTTTGCTGGTCGGCTGCATCGGCCTGTCGGTGGTTGGCTGCGGTGACGACGATGGTGGCGGCAACGCCGCCCCGGATGCGCCCATCGTGGTCGCTGCCAATCCTGCGGAGAGTCCGGCATCGCTGGACGTCTACGCGCCCGATCTGGACACGCTGGCGTTCCAGCTGGACTCCGGCAGCAACGAGGGCATTGCCTTCGACGAGACAGGCACGCTCTACCAGGCAGCGGACTCGAGCGACTTCACCGGCCTACGCGTGTTCGTCAACTTCGCCTCGCGAGCCGACGGCAGCACCTACGTCACCGGATTCGACCGACAGATCAACGGTCGCGGCGGGCTGGGTGGCGGCTTCGCCGGCAAGGG
>NZ_CAXFCL010000141.1:0-29290 GCF_964000955.1 uncultured Abyssibacter sp. | reverse complement strand
CCGCGCGTTCGGCTGCGCGATTCCAGTCCGTCCGGGGTTGTCCGGCTTCCCAGGTGGCCTCGCCATGCGGTTCGTTCTTCAGGTCGATGCCGATCACGCCGGGCACGTCGCGGAATCGCCGGGCCAGTTCCACCAGGTCGGCGATCCACGCCTCTTCCGAATAGTCGCGTGTGTGCCACAGCTCGGAGATGCGCTGGCAGTCGGGGCGGTGATGATCGAGCAGCACGTAGAACCCGCGGTCGCTCATCGCGCGGACCAGATGGTCCAGCAGTTCCGCCGAGTTCATGTCGACCAGATCGGGGTTCAGGTCGGGGTCGACACCGCGGGTGGCGACGCCGGCGATGGTGCCGGGGCATAGCGGCACCCGTATCGCGTTCGCGCCGATGGTTTCCATCTGCGTCAGCATGCCCGCCCAGTCACGCGCCCACAGGCCGTGGGGCGCATGGGTCTCCGTTTCGAAACCGAACCAGTTGACGCCGCGCAGCTGCACCACGCGGTCGTGCTCATCGACGATATGGCCGCCGGATGCACTGTAGGCACCCGCGCTCACGGCGTGCACCAGGCAAAGCATGGCGGAGGCAAGGCTGACGAAACGAAGCATCGCGTTGGAGCGTGGCCGGCGGGGACGGAGGGTTCGACCACGATACCGATCGACTATTGCGTGCGCGGCTCGCGAACAAGCTCGGTTCCCGCGGCCAGATCGTGCAGCGCGCGCCGCTCCGGGTCGATCAGGCACCACAGCAGTCCCAGTCCCAGCGTCATCCAGGCGACGATCAGGCGGACCAGGCCCTGCGTGAGCATCAGCCGGTCACCACTGCGGCTACGCACCCGCAGGCGCCATGCCTGCATGCCCAGCGTCTGGCCACTGCGGCACCAGAACCCGACGAAGAACAGCGCGGCCAGCGCGAACAGATAGATGCGATACCACGGCATGCCGGTGGTCACGCCTTGTCCCCCGGTGAACGGAAGCACCGCGAAGGTGCCCATGATCCAGATCCCGGCGACGATAAGGCTGTCGTAGACTACGGCGGCGAGACGAACCCAGAGGCTGGCTGGCGACGTGATGGTGGCCATGAATTTCAAGCGATTCCTGATGGTGCTGGCCACGGCGGCCGCGATGGCGGCGGCGGGCTGCGTGAGCGGACCGAATCCCCGCGACGTGGTCAGGGCCGAGCTGGATTCGGCATTCGCCTATCCGGGGATGCGCGCGTTTCCAGGATTATATGAGATCGTCGGCATCGACATCGTGCGCGAGCATGCGGTGAACGAGACGACCTATGACCTGGAAGCGGACGTCAAGGTCAGGCTGCTGAAGGATGTGGCCGACTGGGTGCGCACCGATGGCGTCGGCGGGCTGGGCGAAAACGGCTTCGCCGCGTACCGGAGATTTCGCAACGGCAAGGCCGGCGACACGTTCACCGAACGCGTGCAGTACCGCATCACCGAGAATGGCGAGGGCTGGTCGGGGCGTCGCAGGGACGCCACCTGAGGTCGTGAGCGCACCGGATATCTCGCCGGTCGTGCCCGTCGCGGCCGCCGGACTGGTGCTGGTGCGGCCGGATAACACCGTGCTGATGGTTCGCCGCCCGGCCACGGCGCGCTTCGCCCCGAATGCCTGGGTTTTTCCGGGTGGCCTGGTTGAAACGCATGACGGACTGGCGGATTGCGCCGTGCCGGTCGAGCAGGCCCTGGATGAGGATGGACTGCGGCCATACCGGGTCGCCGCCGTGCGCGAATGCCTGGAAGAAACCGGCCTGGCCTGCGTTGGGGCGCGGCCGTCATCCGAACAGCGCGAACAGGCGCGGCAGGCCCTGCACCGGGGCGCCCCGTTCTGGTCCACGATGGAGGCGCTGGTCCCGGGGGCGGTTCTTTCACCGCTGCACTATGTGAGCTTCTGGACCACGCCCAGCCTGTCGCCGCTGCGTTATTCCACCCGCTTCTTCATGACCGCTGCCCCCGACCATCAGGGGGCCGGAGAGGTCGACGGCGAGGAACTGACCGAGGCCCGCTGGGTGCGCCCGGAGCATGCGCTGGCTGCGCACCGCGACGGGCGTTTTCTGTTGCTGCCGCCCCAGCTGGCCCAACTGCGACAGTACGCCGCCGTCGTGGCATCGAACCATTTGGTGGAGTGGGCGGCGGCCGGTCCCCTCGTGGTCCCGAACGGCGGATAGGCCGGCGTGCGACCCACAAAAAAGGCCCGGCGGATGCCGGGCCTTTTGGTTCTGCCGTGATGCGATTTATTCGGGCAGGGTGACGGCGACAAACAACGGGTTGTCGCCGCGCTGCACCAGCACCGAAACCGGCTTGCCCTTGGGCAGGTCGTCGGCAACCTTGCGCAACTCCCTGGCCGAGCCGATGTTCTCGCGGCCGACACGGCGGATCACGTCACCCTGGCGGATGCCGGCCTGCGCCGCCGGGCCGTCCCGGTCGAGACCGACCACCACCACGCCACCACGATCGATGCCCAGGGCCTCGCGTTCCTCGTCGGTCAGGTCGCGCACGTTGGCGCCGAGGCCCCCGGTTTCCTGATCACCGCCGGAAGCGTTGCCGGCCACCTGCTGATCCTGGTCCTTGAGCTCCTCGATCTTGGCCTTGAGCGTCTTGCGCTTGCCGTCCCGCAGGATCAGCACCGGCACCTTGCTGCCGACAGGGGTTTCGCCAACGATCGGGGGCAGGGAGGACGACGAATCCACCTGCGTGCCGTTGAACTCGAGGATGATGTCTCCGGGTTCGATGCCCGCCCTGGAGGCCGGGCTGTCCTCCAGCACATTGGCGACCAGCGCTCCGCGTGGGCGATCCAGCCCGAACGAGCGCGCCAGATCCTGCGTCACGTTCTGGATGCTCACGCCCAGCCAGCCACGGCTGACATAGCCCTGGTCTTCCAGCTGTCTGGCGACCTGCATCGCGGTGTTGATCGGAATCGCGAATGAAACACCCTGGTACCCGCCGGAGCGCGAGTAGATCTGGGAGTTGATGCCGACGACCTCGCCACGCGTGTTCATCAGCGGCCCCCCGGAATTGCCGGGGTTGACCGCGACATCCGTCTGGATGAAGGGCACATAGGAATCGGACGGCAGGCTGCGCCCCAGCGCGGACACAATGCCCTGCGTCGCGGTGAAGTCCAGGCCGAACGGGGAGCCGATCGCCAGCACCCACTCGCCGACTTCCAGGTTGTCCGAATCGCCGAGCTTGAGCGTCGGCAGGTCGGTCGCGTCGATTTTCAGCACCGCGACATCGGAGCGCTCATCCAGGCCGACGAGCTTGGCGGTCAGTTCGCGCTGGTCGGACAGCCGCACGAGAATCTCGTCGGCATCCTTCACCACATGGGCGTTGGTCAGCACCGTGCCTTCGTCGGAGATGATGAAGCCGGAGCCCAGCGAATGCGCCGGGCGCTGGCGTGGCATGTTTGGCTCGCCGAAACGGCGGAAGAACTCGTTGAACGGGTGGTTTTCAGGCAGGTCGAACCCGAATCCGCCGCCCTGGGCCGAGCGTGTCTGGGTGGTGCTGATGTTCACGACCGCAGCCTGATTCTCTTTCACCAGGGTTCTGAAGTCGGGAAGGTTGTCCGCGTGCGCGGGTGCAGCCAGCAGCGTCGCGACCGCAGCGAACACGGTGAACAGCAGGGAAATCTTGCTTAGCTTCACGTCGCAATCCTTTCGGTTGATCGTTTTGAATGGACTTGATCTTCTGATCGTTGTCTTGAGAGCCGACCGGATCGGTCAAACCCTCAACCCTCGCCCCCGACGGTCACGCCGCCAGTGCTGCGGTGTCAGACCACAGTCAACCGAAATTGCTCCCCGCGAACCCGCGCGGGTGGTTCAACCCATGGCTGAACAGAGCACGGCGCCCGCGATGACCCCAAAGACGAAGCCATAGCAGCCCCATACATATCGGCGTTTCAAACGGCGCCGACCCGTAGAGTCGTAGTAGTGCATCCGTCCAGATCCGAAGAGGGCGACTCGACGCGAGTCGCAACCAAGTAATCGTTGCAACGCTCGTGCCCGTTCCCGGGGCACATGGCGCGCAGCGCGCCGGCGATCATAGCCGGACTATGTTTCGAATGGACGAATACGCTAGCAGCGTAACGTGCCGCTCAACTCCCCCCGAATGCGGGGAGGGGGCACGAAAATGGTACTCCCAAGGGGATTCGAACCCCTGTCGCCGCCGTGAAAGGGCGGTGTCCTAGGCCTCTAGACGATGGGAGCAGAGCCGTGGGGCGCGGTATTATAGTGAGCAACAACTGCAATTCAATCCCGTGGCCGGTCTGATCACCGGTTGCGGTGCGGAGACGCAAAGGAATTCGTCATTTCTGAGCCCATCATAATTTCGAGGGATGCGCACAACGTATCCCGCCAGCACATCTCCCAGGGCGCCCTGGATGTTCTCTACGACCTAGGCCGGGCGGGTTACGAGGCCTACCTGGTCGGCGGCGGCGTGCGCGATCTGCTTGCCGGTCTGCAGCCCAAGGACTTCGACGTGGCCACCGACGCCAAGCCGGAGGAGGTCAAGGATGTCTTCCGCCGGGCGCGCCTGATCGGTCGCCGCTTCCGCTTGGCTCATGTCCGGGCTGGCGGAGAAATCATCGAGGTCGCGACCTTTCGCGCGCAGCCGCGCACGCCGGAAGAGGGCGAAGAGCAGGCCGAGGAGGCGCTGGACGATGACGACCACATGCTCGACGAGGGTGGTCGTATCCTCCGCGACAACGTTTACGGCACGCTGGAAGACGACGCGTTCCGACGCGATTTCACCATCAACGCGCTGTACTACCGGGTTACCGACTTTTCCGTCGTCGACTACGTCGGTGGCATGGAAGACATGGCCGCGCGCCAGATCCGGCTGATCGGGGACCCGGAAACACGCTACCGGGAAGATCCCGTGCGGATGCTGCGCGCGGTGCGCATCGCCAACAAGCTCGGCTTCACGATCGAGGCCGCGACGGCGCAGCCGATTCGCGAGCTGGCGGGGTTGCTGACGGACGTGCCGGGCGCGCGCCTGTTCGATGAAGTGCTCAAGCTGTTTCTGTCCGAGCAGGCGGAAAAGAATTTTGACGACCTGATCGAACTGGGGTTGTTCCAGGTGCTGTTCCCGCAAACGGCAGCCTGTCTGCACCAGGATGGTGTGGATACGCTGATTCGCGGTGCGTTGCGGGGCACGGCGGAGCGGGTCCGCGAGGACAAGCCGGTCACGCCGGCGTTTCTCTATGCGGCACTGCTGTGGCCGGTGCTGCGTGGGGTCATGGAACCCGTGCTGGCCGACGGCCAGACCCTGGCGCAGGCGATCCCCGAGCTGTCCGGTGACGTGGTCGCCGAACAGGTGGAGACCGTTGCCATTCCGCGCCGCTTCTCCACGCCCATGCGGGAGATCTGGTCGCTGCAGCCGCGCTTCCACCGGCGCAACGGGCGGCGTCCCGAGCGCCTGGCCGCGCATCCGCGTTTTCGCGCCGCCTATGACTTCCTGATACTTCGCGCCGCGGCCGGCGAGGAGAGCGAGGAACTGGTGCAGTGGTGGACCGATTACCAGGACGGCCGCGCGCCGACACCGCCACCGGGTGGACCGAACCCGCGTGGCCGGCGCCGTCGGCGGCGCCGGCGTCCCGGCGGCGGGGCGAAAACCTCCGAATAGTCGGGGGCGCCATCGGTGAATAACAGCGTCATCGCCTATCTCGGGCTCGGCGCGAACCTGGGCAGGCCCGCCGAGACGCTGGCGGCCACGGTGCGCGCGATCCGCGAGTGGCCGCAGACGCGCTGTCGGGCCGTCAGCCGCCTATACCACTCGGCACCCATGGGGCCGGCCGACCAGCCGGATTTCTGCAACGCGGTGGTGCAACTGCGCACGGAGCTGTCAGCGCCCGCCCTGCTGGCACAGGCGCAGGCGACGGAGCGTGCATTCGGCCGCACCCGCTCGGATGTCCGCTGGGGTGCTCGCTCGCTGGATCTTGATCTGCTGCTGTATGGCGACGAGGTGGTTCAGGACGCTGATCTGGTGCTGCCTCATCCGGGGCTGGAGCAACGCGCCTTTGTCGTGTTTCCGCTGCTGGATGTGGCTGCGGATCTGACCTTGCCGAGCGGTCGTTCGCTGGCGGAGGTAGCGCGCAGGCTGGGGCAGGACGGTCTGCTGCGGGTGGAGGCCTGGGCGCCGTGAGGCGATACATCGCCATCGAGGGGCCGATCGGTGTCGGCAAGACCACGCTGACGCGGCGTCTGGCCGCCGACCTCGGCGCGAATCTGCTGCTGGAGGAGCCGGACGACAATCCGTTTCTGAAGGGTTTCTACGACGAGCCGACGCGCTACGCCTTTCAGGCGCAGCTCTGCTTTCTGTTGCAGCGAGCCGGGCAGATCGACGGCGTGCGGCAGCCGGACTTGTTCGCCGAGCCGGTGACGGTCGCTGACTTCTTTTTCGACAAGGATCCGCTGTTCGCCGAACTGACGTTGTCCGGCAGTGACTTCGCGCTCTACCGGGATCTGTTCAACCGCATGGCCTGGGCCGCGCCGGTGCCGGATGTGGTGGTGTACCTGCATGCGCCTACCGACGTGCTCGTACACCGGGTCGGCCTGCGTGGGCGGTCCGCCGAACAAAGCCTCGCCGCGGACTATCTGGACCAGGTGTCGGCCCGGTACCGGGCGTTTTTCGCTGACTACTCGCATCCGCACCTGATCACCGTGGATGCCGAGGCGATGGACCTGGTGGGTGACCCCGCCGCCTACGCCGCGGTGCGGGACGCCATCGACGGGCCGCCCGGCCGCGTTCATCTTCCCGGATAGCGCGGTGCTATCATCGCGCGCGTTTTTTCCCCGGAGCCAAGATGAACGCTGGCGCACCATCCCCGGACAGCAAGCCGCTGACGCTGGGTGATCTGAGAGCCATGCGCGAGGCGGGCGAGCCGATCGCCTGCCTGACCGCGTACGATTCGACCTTTGCCGCGGCGCAGGAAGCCGCCGGCGTCGACCTGATCCTGATCGGCGACACCCTGGGCATGGTCGTGCAGGGACATGACAGCACCGTGCCGGTGCGCGTCGACGACATCATCTACCACACGCAATGCGTCAACCGGGCGGTTCGGCGGCCGTGGGTGGTTGCCGACATGCCGTTTCTCAGCGTGCGCTCGCCGGCGTTCGCGGTGGAGCAGGCCGGGCGGATGATGCAGGAGGCCGGCGCCCGCATGGTCAAGCTCGAAGGCGGCGACTCCCAGGTCGCGGTGACACGCGCGCTGGCGGACCAGGGCATCCCGGTCTGCGCGCATCTGGGGCTGCAGCCGCAGCTCGTCCACAAGCTCGGTGGTTTCAAGGTGCAAGGGCGCGAGGCCTCGGCGGCGCAGGCGATCGTCGATCGCGCCCGCGAACTGGAGCAGGCCGGAGCCGACATGCTGTTGCTCGAATGCGTGCCCAATGCGGTCACCCAGGGCGTGGTTGAGGCCACCTCGGTGCCGGTGATCGGAATTGGCGCCGGTCCGCATGCGCACGGGCAGATTCTGGTCATGCACGACATGCTGGGCGTGACCACCGGCCGCAGGCCGCGTTTCGTCAAGGACTACATGGCCGAAACCGGCGGCGTGCAGGCGGCTTTTGCTGCCTATGTCCAGGAGGTCAAGAGCGGCGCCTATCCGCAGCCGACCCACGGGTTCGGATGAAGCTGGTCCACGGCATCGACGAATTGCGTTCGCTGCGCGCGGAATGGCAAGCGGCCGGTGAACGGGTGGCGCTGGTGCCGACCATGGGCAATCTGCACGCGGGGCACCTGTCCCTGGTCGAGCAGGTCCGGCCGGTAGCCGATCGCACCGTCGTCAGCATCTTCGTCAATCCGCTGCAATTCGCCCCGGGCGAGGATTTTGAGCGCTATCCGCGCACGCTGACGGAAGACATGGCGCAGCTGGAGCCTTTGGCTCCCGACGTGGTGTTCGCACCATCGGTCGAGGCCATGTATCCGCGCGGCTATCCGATCGCCACCAACGTGGTCGTCAACGGGCTGGTCGAGCGCTTCTGCGGGGAATTTCGCGCCGGGCATTTTGTCGGCGCGGCGACCGTGGTGACGATTCTGCTGAACCTGGTCCGGCCCGACGTCGCGATTTTTGGCGAGAAGGATTACCAGCAACTGCTGGTGTTTCGGACGATGGCGCGTGAACTGCACATGCCGGTGGAGATTCTGTCCGGCCCCACCGTCCGCGAGGACAACGGACTGGCGATGAGCAGCCGCAACCGTTACCTCTCGGCCGAGGAACGCGACCGGGCGGCGATGCTGCGCCGCGAGCTGCTGGCCGCGGCGCGGGCGCTGAAGCGGGGCGTTCGGGATTTCCGGGCGCTGGAGACCGCCGCGCGCGCGCATCTGGTTACCGCCGGCTTCGAGCCGCAGTACTTCGACATCGTCGCACCCGACCTCGGGCCGGCCTTGCCGGAGGATGACGACTTCGTGATTCTGGCGGCCGCCGTGCTGGGGGCCGCGCGGCTGATCGACAACATCCGGCTGGATGATCCCGCCCTGGACGCTTGAGCCTCGCGGCATCGCGAACTAAACTATCTGGCTGGTGCGGGGATCGTGAGATGAGGCAGTCTGCCGTCCTCCTGAGCCCGGTTCTGCGCCAGCTCTCCACTCTTGATAAACACTGACTTCAACCGCAGAGTTCGGTCACAAGCCTCGGCGAGGTTCGCCCTATGAACGTCACCCTGTTGAAAGCCAAGCTCCATCGCGCCTGCGTGACGCATGCCGAGCTGGATTACGAGGGTTCCTGCGCAATCGACCAGGATTTGCTGGATGCCGCCGGCATCCTGGAATACGAACAGGTGCAGATCTACAACGTCACCAATGGTGAACGCTTCGAAACCTACGCCATTCTCGGCGAGCGGGGCTCGCGGGTGATCTCCGTCAATGGCGCCGCCGCCCACAAGGCGCAGCCGGGTGATCGCCTGATCATCTGCGCCTACTGCGGCATGGATGAAGCCGAGGCGCGGCGTCACAATCCGCGTCTGGTCTATCTCGACGAGACGAACCAGGTGACCCACTCCCGGAACACGATTCCGGTACAGGCCGCCTGATGGGGCCGGTTCCCGGTACCCGAATCCCCCAAACCGTTTCCCTCCGCTGATGCGCCCGCGCGGCGCGTCGGCTGACGCCTGGGCCGAGGTCGCGCGGCACGCGGCCCGTTTGCGTTCGATCCCGACGCGATCGTTGTTCGCAGCCGACGCCGCGCGCGTCGAGCGAATGAGTCTGGATGTTGCCGGACTGCATCTGGATTTCTCCAAGCAACGCATCGACAACGACGCGATGGAGGCGCTGCGTGTACTGGCCCGGTCGGCCGACGTCGCCGCGCAGATTCGTCAGCAGTTCGCCGGGGACGCGGTGAACTTCACCGAGGGCCGGGCGGCGTTGCACATGGCGCTGCGTGCCCCGAAGGACGCAGCCAATCCACCAGGCGGCCCGGCGATCGCATCGGATGTCCACGGCGTGCTGGATCGCATCGAGGCCTTTGACGATCGCGTGCGCACCGGCGCCTGGGTCGGATTCACCGGTGAACCGATTACCGATGTCGTGAATATCGGCATCGGTGGCTCCGATCTGGGGCCACGGATGGTCTGCGAGGCATTGGCCGAGTCGGTGCGCGGGCCGCGCCCGCATTTCGTCTCCAACGTCGACGCCACCGAATTGACGCGGGTGCTGCGGGGGCTGAAGCCGCAGACCACGCTGTTCATCGTGACGTCGAAATCCTTCGGGACCGCCGAGACACTGGCCAACGCGACCACGGCGCGGGCCTGGCTGGTCGATGCGCTGGGTGACCAGGCGGCGGTGGCCAAACATTTCGTGGCGGTTTCGACGGCCGCCGAGCGCGTCAGCGCATTCGGGATCGATCCGCAGAACATGTTCGGCTTCTGGTCCTGGGTAGGCGGTCGTTACTCGCTGTGGTCGGCCGTCGGATTGTCGATCGCCCTGGCGCTAGGCATGGACAGCTTCCGGGCGTTGCTCGCCGGCGCTCATGCGATGGACGAACATGTTCGCGCCGCGCCGCTGGAATCCAACGCCGCGGCCTGGATGGCGCTCGTGGGCATCTGGAACAGCAATGCGCTGGGGCTGCCGTCGCAGGTGATCGTGCCCTACGCGCAGGCGCTGGCACGGGTGCCCGCCTATCTCCAGCAGCTGGAAATGGAATCCAACGGCAAGTCGGTGCGCAGCGATGGCCATGCCACCGAGCATCAGACCGTGCCCGCGCTGTGGGGTGATGTCGGCACCAACGGCCAGCATGCGTTCTTCCAGATGTTGCATCAGGGGCCGCAACCGCTGCCGATCGACTTCATCCTGCCGGTTCGCCTGACACACGGGCAGGACCACCAGCACCGGATGCTCGTCGCCAATTGTCTGGCGCAGAGCGAGGCGCTGATGCAGGGCAAGTCGGCCGAGCAGGTTCGTGAGGAACTGGCGGGGCAGGGCATGAGCGGCGAGACGCTGGAGGATGCCGTGCCGCATCGGGTGTTCGAAGGCAGTCGACCCAGCACGACCATTCTGCTGCCCACGATCGATCCCGCGGCGCTGGGCGCCCTGCTCGCACTCTACGAGCACAAGGTCTTCATTCAGAGCGTGGTCTGGGGCATTAACGCCTTTGATCAGTGGGGCGTCGAACTGGGCAAGCAGCTGGCGACCGTGATCGAGCAGGAACTGGCGTCAGGGCAGGCCGGTTCGCACGATGCGTCGACCACCGCGCTGATGCATCGCGTCCAGGCGGGCTGGCGCGTCGACTGAACCGACGTCGCCGCCAATTGTCCACCCTCAAGTGGCTCGAGTTGAGCTACTGTATTTCTTCACTGTGCAGCAATGGAGTGCGAAATGATGCGAAGTGCGACCCGCTGGATCGTGGCCATGATGGTCGGAATCCTGGTGAACATGGGGGTTCTGGGGGCGGCTTCTGCGGCAATGGTGGGCACGCAGGATGCCCTGCGAGCCGATCACCGAGCCGAGATCGACCGAGTGCTTTCCCGGGACGAAGTCAGGCAGGAACTGCTGGCCCATGGCGTCTCCGAGGAGATGATCGATGCCCGGCTCAGCGCGATGACGGACCAGGAACTGGCCATGATGGCCAATGAATTCGATCAGTTGCCGGCGGGTGCCGGGGTGATCGAGGTTGTCGGCATCGTGTTCATCGTTCTGCTCATTCTGGAACTGGTCGGCGTCACCAACATCTTCAGCGGATTCTGAACGCCCGACTGATTCTCGTGGCCGCCCTGCTGGGTGGCTGCGCCCATCTGCAACCCTCGGCGCCGCCAGTCAGCGGCGCCGAGCTCGTTCAGACACCCTTCTTTCCCCAGTCCGCGTATCAGTGCGGGCCGGCGGCGCTGGCGACCGTGCTGGTCGATAGTGGGGCGCAAACCACCCCGTACAGGCTGGTCGAACAGGTCTGGGTCGAGGGGCGCAAGGGCAGCCTGCAGCCGGAGCTGCTTGCCGCGACGCGCCGGGCCGGCCGGCTTCCGATCCGGATCGAGCCCGATACCGACGCGCTGAACGCCGCGGTCGGCGCTGGCTACCCCACGCTGGTGTTGCTGAATCTTGGTGTGCGCTGGTTGCCGGTCTGGCACTACGCGGTGGTCATCGGGCACGCCGACGATGGCTGGATTCTGCGCTCAGGCACCACGAAGCGCCGCTGGATGCCGCATGCGGATTTCACGCGCGCCTGGAAGCTGGCCGATTACTGGGGTTTCATCGTCGCCCATCCCGCGCATGTGCCTGATGCGGTCACCACGGAGCAATGGGTTCGCGCGGCCGATGATCTGGCGAACACCGGTCATGCCGATGACGGCGTGATCGCGCTGGAACAGGCGGTCCGGCGCTGGCCAAACGACAAGCTGGCCTGGTTTGCGCTCGGAAACGCGCGGGCGGCGCGGGGGGACTGGCCGGCGGCGCAGGTCGCGCTGGAGCGTGCGGTGTCGCTGGGTCCGGACTGGACGCCCGCGGTGAACAACCTCGTCTCGACCCTGCTGGAGCTGGGGTGCCCGGATCGAGCGGCGCCACTGGTCGGTCAGTTGCGCGCGTCGTCCGCCGACTATGCGCGCCAGACCGTCCGCGAGTTCGAGGACTACGCGGGCACGGCGCGTTGTCAGTTGACGCCGTGACGCCCCAGGGCCCAGCGCACGTGTTCGCGGACCAGTTCGGACGCATCATCGCGACGTTGCCGCAGCGCGTGAACCACCGGCTCGCTGGTGGGCGCGTTGCCCAGCGCCACCGCCAGGTTGCGTAGCCAGCCCTCGTAGCCGCTGCGGCGCAACGGCATGCCCTCGGTGCGGTCCAGGAACATCGTTCTGTCCCAGGCGAACAGCTCGACCAGCGAGGCCGAGTCCAGGCCGTGGCGGGCGGCGAAATCCGGTTCCACCGTGGGTTGGGCGTACCGGTTCCACGGGCAGACCAGCTGACAGTCATCGCAGCCGAAGATCCGGTTGCCCATCGCTGGGCGCAGCGGCTCCGGAATCGGGCCGCGATGCTCGATGGTCAGATAGGAGATGCATCGCCGTGCATCCAGTTGTCGCGGCCCGGTGATGGCCTGCGTGGGGCAGATGTCGATGCAGGCCGAACAGCTGCCGCAGAGGTCGCGAACCCCGGAGGGCTCATCCACCGGCAGCGGCAGGTTGGTCAGGATTTCGCCGAGAAAGAACCAGGAGCCCGCCTCGCGATGCAGCAACAGGGTGTGCTTGCCAATCCACCCCAACCCGGCGTCGCGGCCCAGCGCCTTCTCCAGGACCGGTCCGCTGTCGACGAAGGGGCGGCTCAAGGCCTCGGGGGCGACGTCGGCTATGCGCTGGCTCAGGGTCTTCAGGCGTTTGCGCAGCAGCTTGTGATAGTCGCGGCCCAAAGCGTAGCGGGAGATGTAGGCCCGGTTCGCGTCGTCGAGACAGGCCTGCATCTGCGCCGGGGTTTCCCCGACATAGTTCATGCGGACCGAGATCGAGCGGATGGCTTCCGGCTGCAAGCGGGCCGGGTCGGCGCGCAGCCCGGCATGCCGCTGCATGTAGGCCATGGTGCCGTGGCGCTCTTCGGCCAGCCAGCGGTGCAGATGGGCGACGTCGGCGCCCAGGTCGAAACCGGTGATCCCGACAGACTGGAATCCGAGTTCCACGGCCCATTCGCGGATCGCGTGGGCGAGGTCCTGATAGTCGGCGCTCATGGTGTCGGGGCTGGAGTCGGCACGCTCCTATAATGCCGTGCATGAGCGATGCACAGCTTTATCTGCCTGATGCGGTCCGCCGGATCGACGCCACCGCGATCGAGCACTGCGGGATTCCCGGTTACGAACTGATGCGCCGCGCGGCCGGTTCCGCCCTACAGGTGTTGCGCGAGCGCTGGCCGCAGGCCCGGCGTCTGTTCGTGCTGGCCGGTGGCGGTAACAACGGCGGTGACGGGGTTGATCTCGCGCGTCAGGCGATTGAGGGCGGATTCGAGGTCCAGCTCCTGCTGCTGGGCGAGCCGGAGCGGCTCGCCGGTGCCGCTGCCGAAGCCTGGCAGGCGTTCGTGGCGGCTGGCGGACAATGCTGTCCGGAGTCCGCGATCGAGCTGGACGGCGCGGACGTGATCGTCGATGCGCTGTTCGGGATCGGGCTGGCGCGGCCGATCGAGGGGCGGGCCGCGGCCTGGGTGCAGCGCGTCAACGCCGCATCCGCGCCGACACTCGCGCTGGATGTGCCGTCGGGTCTGGATGCGCGGACCGGCACGCCGCTGGGCGTGACGGTGCATGCCGATGCGACGGTGACGTTCATCGCGCGCAAGCTCGGGCTGTTCCAGGGTGCCGCTGCGGCCTGTGTCGGTGAGGTCGTGTTTGCCGACTGCGACGTGCCGGCCGCCGCGTTTGCGGATGTCTCCCCGGTCGCCGGCGTGCTGGGTGATGACGATCTGCAGGCAGCGTGGCCCCGGCGCGGTTCCGACATGCACAAGGGACACTTCGGGCACCTGGTCGTGGTCGGTGGGCAGGCTGGCATGCCCGGCGCGGTGTTGATGGCCGCGCGCGCTGCACTGCGCAGCGGTGTCGGTCTGGTGACCGTGATCACGCACCCGGACCATGCCGCGTTCCTGCCGCTCGCGCAGGCCGAGATCATGGTCCGGGCCGCGGTTGACCCCCAGCGCATCGCGCCTTGGCTGGAACCGGCTTCAGCCATCGTCTGCGGGCCGGGTCTTGGCCAGGGCGACTGGGGGAGGGCATTGCTGTCGGCCGTGCTGGAGCAGGCGGCCGGCCGCCCCGTGGTGCTGGATGCCGATGCGCTGAATCTGATTGCCGGCGAGCCTCGGGACTTGTCACCGCAGATCGTGATCACGCCGCATCCCGGTGAGGCCGCGCGCCTGCTCGAGTGCGCGACCAGCGAGGTGCAGGCCGATCGTCTGGCATCGGCGCTGGCGTTGCAGGCGCGATGGAATTGCACCGTGGTGCTCAAGGGGGCGGGGACATGGCTCGCGGCGCCCGAGCGTCTGCCGACCGTCTGCACCGCGGGCAATCCCGGCATGGGCGTCGGCGGCATGGGCGATGCTCTGTCCGGCATCATCGGTGGCGTTGTCGCTGGGCGCGGCGCCAGTGTCGACGCGGTCGGCGGGGCCGTCCTCGCGCATGCCCGGGCCGGCGATGTCGCCGCCGCCCGTCTCGGCCAGGCCAGCCTGCTGCCCGGCGATCTGATTGATGCGCTGCCGCGCGTGCTGCCGCGACCATGACGCACTCCGTCTCCTGGGCGCTTCCGGACGAGGCCGCAACGCTGGAACTCGGGGCGGCGCTGGCCCGCGCGACCGAATCCCGTCGCGCCTGGGTGGCATTGAACGGCCCGCTGGGCGCCGGCAAGTCCACGCTGGTCCGCGGTGTGCTCCAGGCCATGGGTTGGCAGGGGCCGGTGCCCAGTCCCACCTACACGTTGGTCGAGCCCTATGAGTTGTCCCGGTGTGTCTGGCATCTGGATCTCTATCGTCTGGGCGATGAGTCGGAATGGGACGAACTGGGTGTGGACGATGCCGAACCCGATCTGCTGCTGATCGAGTGGCCGGAGCGGATCACCGGCCTCGCCGACCGCTTCGACTTGCAGATTGATCTGGCCTACGCGCAGGGCGGGCGAATGGTGACGGTGAGGTCCGGATCGGTCGATGGACACACGTTTGTTGAGTTGCTTAGGGGTGAATTCAAACTCAATACCTGAGTTAGTTGCTCTAACTCACTAAAAAACATCGACAAAACTCTTGCGCGATTCGAGGATCGGGGCTATCGTCATCGTCGGATTCGGGTGCAGGGGAGCCAGCATGCGTCGGCGCCTTGGACGAACATCTGTGAATTTGGCGTTGGTGCTGCTGGGTTGTTCAGCGGCCTGGGGCGCCTTTGCGCGTGTGGAATTGCAGGACATTCGGGTTTGGCCCGGGCCTGATTCCACGCGGGTGGTGTTCGATCTTTCCGGTGCCATCGACCACAAGCTGTTCACGCTCGATAACCCCGCTCGGGTCGTCATCGATGTTCCGGATGCCGCTCGCGGCGGCATCGGCGGCGCTGACGGGCAGGGCATCGTCAACCGGGTGCGCACGGGTCAGCGCGAGCCGGACATGCTCCGACTGGTCGTGGACCTGCAGCAATCGGTGCGCGCCAAGTCCTTCACCCTGCCGCCCAGTGGCCGTTACGGACATCGGCTTGTGGTGGACCTGGATACCGGGACCCCGGCGATTCCGCGGGCGGACACGGGCAGTGAATCCGCTTCTGCACCGGCCCCGGCGGTCGCCCTGACGGACAAGCCCATCATCATCGCCATCGACGCCGGACATGGCGGTGAGGATCCGGGCGCACGCGGCGCGCGCGGCACCAAGGAAAAGGATGTCGCACTGGCGATCTCCCGGCGTCTGGCCAGTCTCGTCAATGCTCAGCCCAACATGCGGGCGGTGCTGATCCGGGACGGTGACTACTATATCGACCTGCGCGAGCGCACTCGTCGTGCTCGCGAGGCCCAGGCCGATCTGTTCGTGTCGATTCACGCCGATGCGTTCACGGATCGTCGCGCCCGGGGTTCCAGCGTCTATGTCCTGTCCCAGCGCGGCGCATCCTCCGAGCATGCGCGCACTCTGGCCCGTCGCGAGAACGAATCCGACCTGATTGGCGGCGTTCGTCTGGACGACAAGGACGACGTGCTGGCATCGGTGCTGATCGACATCTCCCAGACGGCGGCGCTGGAGGCGAGCTTCGATGCCGCTGAGCGCATGCTCGGCGGCATGGGGACGATCAACCGCTTGCACAGCAAGACCGTGCAGCAGGCGAACTTCATGGTGCTCAAGGCCCCGGATATTCCCTCGGTGCTGGTGGAAACCGCGTTCATCTCCAATCCCGAGGAGGAGCGCCGCCTGACCGACCGCAATTTCCAGGACCGGCTCGCGCGGAACCTGCTGAGCGGCATTCAGGGCTATTTTTCCGATTACCGCCCACGGACGACGGTCGCTTCCGGGCCGGGTGGCCCGGTGGAGCCGGTGGCGGACGCCTACACGGTGCAGCGTGGCGACACGCTGTCCGAGATCGCGGCGCGCTTCAGCACCAGCATGGCCGCGCTGCGCGTGGCCAACGGCCTGGTCTCGGACACGATCCGCATCGGTGATGAGCTGACGATCCCGAGTACGCGCTAGGTCAGGGGTTCCGTCGGCGCTACCATGCGCCCATGTCAGCACGAACGATCCGCCAGCTCCCGCCTGAACTCATCGACCAGATCGCCGCTGGCGAGGTCATTGAAAGACCCGCCTCGGTACTCAAGGAATTGCTCGAAAACGCCATTGATGCCGGTGCCAGCCGGATCGACGTGGAAGCGGGCGGCGGCGGCATTCGTCTGCTGCGTGTCCGCGATGATGGGCAGGGCATTCCCCATGCCGAGATTTCCCTGGCGATGGCGCCGCATGCCACCAGCAAGATCGCGTCGCTGGACGAGTTGGAGCGGGTGGGCACCCTGGGTTTTCGTGGCGAGGCGCTGCCCAGCATCGCGTCGGTGTCCCGTCTGACCATCCGCTCTGCGACCGGCGATGACGGTGGCTGGGAGGTCGCGGGTCCGTTTCACGCCGGTCTCGAGCCGGCGCCCTGTGCGCATGCACGGGGGACCACCGTGGAAATGCGGGACCTGTTCCACAACGTGCCGGCGCGGCGCAAGTTTCTGCGTACCGAGCAGACCGAGTTCCGCCATATCGACCGGATGCTGCGGCGCACGGCGCTCAGCCGATTCGAGACCGGATTCCGTCTGTCGCATGACGGCCGCGTGGTGCGTGACTATCCGCCGGCGCAGACCGCCGCGCGCCGTGCCGCCCGCATCGCCGACGTGGTTGGCGCTGGCTTCGTCGACCACGCCGTCGAGATCGACGAGTCGCGGGCCGGCCTGCGTCTGTGGGGCTGGCTGGGTCAGCCGTCCATCGCGCGGGCGCAGGCGGATTGGCAGTACATGTTCGTCAACGGCCGCCCGGTCCGGGACAAGGTCGTGACACATGCGATCAAACAGGGGTATGGCGACGTCCTGCATCATGCGCGTCAGCCCGCCTATGTCCTGTTCCTGGAAATGGACCCGGCCGGTGTCGACGTCAACGCCCATCCGGCCAAGCACGAAGTGCGGTTTCGCGATCAGGGCAAGATTCACGGCTTTCTGTCGCATGTGGTCTCCCAGGCGCTGTCCGGCGCGGCGCCCAGCAAGCCGCATCACGCGGAATTCGCACCCCCCGCCGCGGCGCAGGCCAGGGAGGGTGGTGGCTACGCACCCGGTGGCGGTCAGTCGGGACTGCGGTTCGCGACTGGGGAGAGTCGCGGCCTCTATGACTGGGCGGCCCGGCCCGTCGCCTCCGAGCCGGCGGCGGCCTGGAACGGTGAGGCCGCCGCGGCGCTGGTGGAACCGCCGCGTGCGGACGCCGGAGAATCCGCCGAGATTCCGCCGCTGGGTTACGCGCGCGCCCAGCTCCACGGCATCTACATCCTCGCCGAGAATGCCGAGGGACTGGTCTGCGTGGACATGCACGCGGCGCATGAACGTATCGTCTACGAGACGCTCAAGCGGCAGCGTGACGCCGGGGTGGTGCCCAGCCAGCCGCTGCTGGTGCCGCTGGATGTCTCGGTGTCCGAGCGCGAGGCCGATCTGGCCGAGGCCAGCGAGCAGGCGTTGTCTGACGGTGGTTTCGAACTGACCCGCGCCGGCCCGACCACGGTGACCGTTCGCCGTGTCCCCACGGCGCTGGCCGATCTCGACATCGCCGCGCTGCTGGTGGATCTGCTGGGCAGGATGGAGCAGGAGGCCGGCGCCAGCCGGGAGCTGCGCCGGCTGAGTGACGAACGACTGGGCACCTTGGCCTGTCATGCCTCGGTGCGAGCGAACCGTCAGCTGACGCTGGCCGAGATGAATGCGTTGTTGCGTGACATGGAACGCACGGAGCGCAGCGGCCAGTGCAACCACGGACGCCCGACCTGGGTGCAGATCAGTCTCCGGGAGCTGGACCGCCTGTTCCAGCGGGGGCGATGAGCTTCCGGCCGGTCGTCTGCCTCATGGGTGCGACCGCGACGGGCAAGACCGAGCTGGGCCTGGCGCTCGCCGATGCCTTGCCCGTCGACTTGATCAGTGTCGATTCCGCGCTGGTGTATCGAGGCATGAACATCGGCACCGCCAAGCCGGATGCGGACACGCTGCGCCGGTACCCGCATGCCCTGATCGACTGCTGCGAACCCGAGGACGCCTACTCGGCGGCCCGCTTTGTCCAGGACGCCACCCGGCATATCGGGCGGGCGCACGAGGCCGGTCGGCTGCCGGTGCTGGTCGGCGGCACGCATCTCTACTATCGGGCGCTGCTGCATGGTCTGAGCGAACTGCCCAGCGCCGATCCGCGTGTCCGGGCCGCCATCGCCGAACGCGCCGCCGTGCGGGGCTGGCCCGCGCTGCATGCCGAACTGGCGGCACATGATCCGGACAGCGCCAGCCGCATTCATCCCAACGACGCCCAGCGCATTCAGCGCGCGCTGGAGATCATCGAACTGTCGGGGCGTACGCCCAGCGAGCATTTCCGCCATCTCGTCTCGCCGGCCAGGGCGGAGGGATGGTCGGTGCTGTCAATGGCGATTGGTGATGACGACCGGGCCGCGCTGCACGCCCGGATCGGGGCGCGTTTTGACCAGATGATGCGCGATGGTTTCCTCGAAGAGCTGGAAACCCTGCGCCGCAGGCCCGGGCTGAGGGCGGATTATCCCTCAATGCGCAGTGTTGGTTACCGCCAGTTGTGGAGATACCTCGACGGGGATTGCTCCCTGGACGAGGCGGTGGAGGCGGGGAAGGCGGCCACGCGGCAGCTGGCGCGGCGTCAATGGACGTGGCTGAGAAAGGAACCTGCGCTGCGCTGGCTCCGCGCGGACGAGGCGCCGCGAGAGCGTGTCGTGGCGCTCACAAAAGACCATCTGTTGTCTGGCGGATAACCGACCATATGGTAGGCTAAGCAAAACCCGATCGCTCGCCGAAACCGGCGGTTTGTCGTCGAAGAGTGCTCGGGTCGCGGTCACCACCGACTCCACATAATAACTTGGGTTTCAAACGCCCGGCTCGCGCCAAAAGGATGGGTCATGTCTAAGGGACAAATTTTGCAGGAGCCTTTTCTCAATATCCTGCGCAAGGAACGCATCCCGGTTTCTATTTATCTGGTCAACGGCATCAAATTGCAGGGGCAGATCGAATCCTTCGATCAGTTCGTGGTGCTGCTCAAGAGCAACGTCAGCCAGATGGTCTACAAGCACGCCATTTCCACCGTCGTTCCGGCCCGCAATGTCCGGGTGACCGAGGGCTTGGGATACGGCGCGAGCGAAGAGGACTAGGCGGATCGGCGTATCCGTCTGCCGGGATGTCCGTATGAACGCGGGGCGGGCCTGAACACCCGTTCCATGCAACTGGGGCGTACAGTCGCCCCGGAGGCAGGCATCCATGTTTGAACGTCCGAAACTCGGGCAGCGCTCGCTGCTCGTGCATCTTGATTTCAACGAATGGGATTTCGACGAATCGCATGCCGAATTCGTCGAACTCGTCGTGTCCGCCGGCGGAGAGATCGTCGGCGAGATCGGAGGGCGGCGACAGACGCCGGATCCCCGTTATTTCGTGGGTTCCGGCAAGGCCGAGGAAATCGCCGAGCAGGTCCAGGCGCTGGACGCCGAGGTCGTCATCGTCAATCACGACCTCAGTCCCAGCCAGGAGCGGAATCTGGAATCCCGGGTCAAGGCGCGGGTGCTGGATCGCGCCGGGCTGATCCTGGACATCTTCGCCCAGCGCGCCCGTTCGCACGAGGGCAAGCTGCAGGTGGAGCTTGCCCAGCTCGAGCATCTGGCCACGCGGCTGGTGCGCGGCTGGTCGCATCTGGAGCGTCAGAAGGGTGGCATCGGCCTGCGCGGGCCGGGGGAAACCCAGCTCGAGACTGACCGGCGCCTGCTGGCGCAGCGGATCAAGAACCTGAAGCGGCGGCTCGACGACGTGCGCGCCCGCCGCGAACTGGGCCGGCAGGCCCGTCGCCGCAATGCCGCGCCCACCGTATCGCTGGTTGGTTACACCAATGCCGGCAAGTCGACCCTGTTCAACGCGCTGACCACGGGGGGTGTCTACGCGGCGGATCAGCTGTTCGCGACCCTGGACCCGACCCTGCGGCAACTGGAACTGCCGGCTGGCGAGCCGGCCGTGCTGGCCGACACCGTGGGGTTCATCCGCGACCTCCCGCATGAACTGGTCGCCGCCTTCCGCGCCACGCTGGAGGAGACGATCGAGGCGGATCTGATCCTGCACGTTGTCGACGCCTCGGACCCCGAGCGTGGGGCGCGGATGCGCGATGTCGAGACGGTGCTCAAGGAAATCGGCGCGGACAAGCGCCCTCGGCTTGAGGTCTACAACAAGGTGGATGCCAGCGACCAGTTCGGGGTTGGTGTCATCAATGGCGAGGACGGCCTGCCGGTCCGCGTCCACGTTTCGGCGCTCAAGGGCGAAGGTCTGGATGAGTTGCTGGATGCCATCGCTCTGCGGCTGCGTCCCGACATGGCGAGGATGACGGTGCGGATTCCCGCGGACGCGGGCCGACTGCGCTCCCGGTTGTTCGCGACCGGCGCCGTGCACCGCGAGACCGCGCTGGACTCCGGCGAGCAGGAGCTGGAGCTGGCGATTCCCCACTCGCAGTTCGATCGCATCTGCCGTCAGGAAGGCGTGGACCCCGATCGGCTGCATGCCTGAATCGCGAGATGGACAGGGCTGGTAGAATGCCCGCCGTTTTGACTTGACCGACCCATGCACTCCAACGGAGACCTTCATGGCCTGGAATGAGCCCGGCAACAACGGGCAGGATCCCTGGGGCCGACGTGGCCCGAATCAGGGACCACCCGACCTCGACGAAATGCTCAAGAAACTGCGCGAACGCTTCTCCGGTGGAGGATCGGGCGGTAGCGGCGGCGGCGGAGGTGGCGGCAAGCTGATCAAGAGCCTGCTGCCGCTGATCATCGGCGGCGTGGTCGCGCTCTGGCTGCTGTCCGGCTTTTATGTCGTCGACGAGCAGCAACGTGGCGTGGTCCTGCAGTTCGGTCAGTACATCAGCACCACCGAGCCTGGTCTGCGCTGGCATGTGCCAACGCCGATCCAGACCGTGGAGCGGGTCAACGTGACCTCGGTGAACGCGCTGACCGAACGTGCGTCGATGCTGACGCAGGACGAGAACATCGTCGACGTCAGCCTGCAGGTGCAGTACCGCGTGCGCTCGGCCGAGGAATACCTGTTCAACGTTCGTGACCCCGTCCGCACCCTCAAGGAGGCGACCAAGTCGGCGATTCGCGAGGTCGTCGGCAAGTCCGACATGGACTTCATTCTGACCGCCGGTCGTGAAGCGGTGGCTGCGCGCACCAAGGAGTTGCTGCAGGAAACCATCGACAGCTACGACGCTGGCCTGCTCGTGACCGAGGTCAACCTGGAGGAAGCCACGGCGCCGCAGGCGGTGCAGGGTGCCTTCGCCGATGCGATCAAGGCGCGCGAGGACCAGGAGCGCCTGATCAACGAGGCCCAGGCCTACGCCAACGACATCCTGCCGCGTGCGCGCGGCGCGGCGGCGCGTGACATCGAGCGGGCCCAGGGTTATCGGGAAAGCGTGGTCGCCGAGGCCAAGGGTGAAACCGCCCGCTTCGGCGCGTTGCTCACCGAGTACAAGCAGGCGCCGCAGATCACGCGCGACCGTCTGTACCTGGACGCCATGAACGACGTGCTGGGCAGCACCAGCAAGATCATGATCGATTCGAAGGACGGCAATTCGCTGATGTATCTGCCGCTGGATCAGATGATTCAGTCCATGGGCGCGGTGGAGGCACGGCGCCAGAGCGATCGGAACAGCAGTTCGGACGGTGGTTCCACCAACGGTTCGAGTTCGACCAACTATCGCTCGACCTTCGAAGACAGCCGTAACCGGGGGCGCCGCTAATGTCTGGTAAGCAACTGTTTCTGCTGGTCATCGTTCTGCTGGCGGCCTTCCTGGCGCTGGATTCGGTGTTCGTCGTGGACCAGCGCGAGAAGGTGCTGGTGTTCCAGCTTGGCCAGATCAAGCGGTCGGACAGCGAGCCCGGTCTGCACTTCAAGCTGCCGCTGGTCCAGAACGTCCGGTCCTTCGATTCGCGGGTGCTGACGCTGGATGCCGATGCCGAGGAATACCTCACGCTCGAAAAGAAGAACGTGAAGGTGGATTTCTACGTCAAATGGCGCATCGCCGATGTGGCGCAGTACTACCGCGCCACCAGCGGCCTGGAGAGCAATGCGCTCTCGCGGCTGTCGTCCATCATCAACCAGGGGCTGCGTGACGAGTTCGGCAATCGCACCATCCGTCAGGCGGTGTCCGGCGAGCGCAACGACATCATGCGCTCGATGGAAGCCAACGCCGCCGAGAAGATCGCCGAGTTCGGCATCGATCTGGTGGACGTGCGGATCAAGCGCATCGACCTGCCGGATGACGTCAGCGACTCGGTCTACAACCGCATGCGCTCGGAGCGCCAGCGCGTGGCCGCCGACTTCCGTGCCCGAGGGGCGGAGGAGGCCGAGAAGATTCGTGCCGCGGCCGAACGCGAACGTCAGGTGATGCTTGCCGAGGCCTATCGTGAGGCCGAGGAACATCGAGGGCGGGGCGACGCCGAGGCCGCCGCGATCTACGCCAACGTCTACGGCGAGGACACCGAGTTCTACAACTTCTACCGCAGCCTTGACGTCTATCGGACCGGCTTCCAGGGTCGCAGCGACGTGCTCGTGCTGGAGCCCGACAGCGAGCTGTTCCGCTACTTCAAGAACGGGGCGGACGGGCGCTAGGCGTCCGTCCGAACCGGCTCGCGTTCCACGGGGTGAACTGACGGCATGTGGCAGGATATCGCCCGCGCGGTAGCGCTGGTGCTGATCATCGAGGGCATGATGCCGTTCGTGTCACCCACTCACTGGCGATTGCTGCTGGCGCGTGTGGCCGCCGCGGACGATCGCACGCTCCGTACCGCCGGGCTGATCGCCATGATCGCCGGCCTCGCTCTGCTGCAAGTGATGCGATGACGTTTCATGCCTGGACTTTGCCGGATGGCGTGGAGGAAGTACTGGCGCCGGATGCCTGGGTGCTGGAAACCCTGCGCCGTGACCTGATCGATCTCTATCGGTCCTGGGGCTACGCCTTCGTGCTGCCGCCGCTGATCGAGTACATCGAGTCCCTGCTGACTGGCGCCGGTCGTGAGCTGGACGTGCAGACGTTCAAGCTCACCGATCAGAACAACGGCCGGCTGATGGGGCTGCGCGCGGACATGACCCCGCAGATCGCCCGCATTGACGCCAACCGGATGCTGGCCGACTCGCCGGCGCGCCTTTGCTACACCGGCACGGTGCTGCGCGCTCGGCCCGGCATGGCCGCGAGTTCCCGGGCCCTGCGTCAGATCGGGGTCGAGCTGTTCGGGCATGCCGGCGTGGAGAGCGATCGGGAAGTGCTGTCGCTGATGATCGCGACGCTGCGCACCGCCGGCATCGACAACTTCCATCTGGATCTGGGGCATGTCGGCGTGGTTCGCGCGCTGCTGGCGCCAGCGGCGCTTTCGCCCGATCTGGAAGCCGACGTGTTCAATGTGTTGCAACGCAAGTCGGTACCCGACCTGGAATGGATGCGGCCGCGCATCGGCGACGCGCTGGCCGACCAGCTTGGTGTGCTGATGCGGCTCAACGGAACGCCGGACGTGCTGGAGACGGCGCGCTCCGCGCTGGCGGGCATCTCGCCTGATATCGACGCGGCGCTGGACGAGCTGGCCGGGCTTTGCGGCTGGCTGGCGGCGCAGGAACCCGATCTGGCGGTGCATGTGGACCTCGCCGAGTTGCGTGGCTACCACTACCACACGGGCGTGGTGTTCGCGGCCTTCGTCGAGGAACATGGCCGCGAGCTGGCGCGCGGCGGGCGCTACGATTTCGTCGGCGAAGCCTTCGGGCGTGGTCGACCGGCCACCGGCTTCTCGTCGGACCTCAATGTGCTGACGCGCGTGGCCAATCGCGCCGCGGAGCGGGTATCGGTGATACTCGCCCCCGGCGTTGCCGATCCGGCGCTGGATGCCCGCGTGCGTGAGTTGCGGGCGGGCGGCGAGGTGGTGGTGCAGGCGCTGCCCGGTCAGGCCTGTCCCGAACATGATCGCCATCTGGCGTTGCAGGAATCCCGATGGACCATTCAACAGGGAAGCATCGATGACCCGAGGTCGTAATCTGGTGGTAATCGGCGCCCAGTGGGGCGACGAGGGCAAGGGCAAGATCGTCGACTGGCTGACCGATCGCTGTGCCGCGGTGGCGCGCTTTCAGGGCGGCCACAACGCCGGCCACACGCTGGTGATCGACGGTGAAAAGACGGTCCTGCACCTGATTCCCTCCGGCATTCTGCGCGACGATGTCCGCTGCCTGATCGGCAACGGCGTGGTCATCGCCGCCGACGCGCTGATCGAGGAGCTGGACATGCTCGCGGGCCGCGACGTGCCGGCGGAGGAGCGGTTGATGATCAGCCCGTCCTGTCCGCTGATCCTGCCCACCCACAAGGCGCTGGATCTGGCGCGCGAGAAGGCGCGTGGCTCGGCGAAGATCGGTACCACCGGTCGGGGTATCGGTCCGGCCTACGAGGACAAGGTGGCCCGGCGCTCGGTGCGTATCGACGACCTGTTCCACCGCGAGCGTCTGGCAGCCAAGCTGGGCGAGATGCTCGACTTCCACAATTTCGTGCTCACGCGCTACTTCAACGAGCCGGCGCATGATTTCCAGGCGATTCTGGAGCAGCAGCTCGAGTACGCCGAACGTATCGCGCCCATGGTCGGGGATGTGACCCGTCATCTGCACGAAACCTGCGAATCCGGTGAGAACGTGCTGTTCGAGGGCGCTCAGGGTTCGCTGCTGGACGTGGATCACGGCACCTACCCTTATGTGACGTCGAGCAACACGACGGCCGGTGGCGCCTGCACCGGGACCGGAATCGGCCCTCGCCAGATCGACTACGTGCTGGGCATCGTCAAGGCCTATGCCACGCGCGTCGGTGCCGGGCCGTTTCCGACCGAGCTGTTTGACGACATCGGCCAGTCCATCGCCGCGCGTGGCGCGGAATTTGGCGCCACCACGGGGCGGCCGCGTCGCTGCGGCTGGTTCGACGCGGTGGCGTTGCGCCGCGCGGCGATCTACAACAGCATCAGCGGGCTTTGCGTGACCAAGCTGGACGTGCTCGACGAGATGGAACGCATCTCGATCTGCACGGGCTATCGGCGTGACGGCGAACTGGTCGATCACCTGCCGGGCGGCGCCGAAGCCCTGGCCGATTGCGAGCCGGTGTACGAGAGCATGCCCGGCTGGCAGCAGTCGACGGTGGGTGTGGACAGCTTCGAGGCGTTGCCCGCGGCGGCGCAGGCGTTCCTGCTGCGTATCGAGGAACTGGTCGGCACGCCGATCGATCTGGTCTCCACCGGACCGGACCGCACCCAGACCATCGTCCGGCGTCATCCGCTGGGATGATAGGATGCCGCCCGCGTCATCACCGCGGGCGGCGATTCAGCATGGCAGCGCCCGATCCGGTCGGATGGGCGTTCGATTTCTTTCAAGAGGATGCGCAGGTCTGCGCGAGCAGGTGGAGAGGCGAGAATCGCCGTCAATCCACCGGGCCGCTTGCCGGGCAACCATCGCCGGATCAAGAGAGATCCGGAAGCGATGGTGCCGAGGAGAGGACTTGAACCTCCACGGGGTTTCCCCCACTGGCACCTGAAGCCAGCGCGTCTACCAATTCCGCCACCTCGGCAAGCGGCGGCGGAGATTATCGATGGGCGTTGACCTTGTCAACGCCTGATTCCAAGGACTCAGAAACATGAGCAAAAAACAGCGTAAAAAAGGGTGGGCCGCGGCCGATCCCGCGTTCGAGCGGGAACAGCAGCGCTACGCCTCGCCGGTCCCCAGCCGGCAATTCATTCTGGAAACACTGACGGAGCACGGGCGGCCGATGAGTCGCAATTCGTTGCTGCGGCATTTCGGCCTCGCCGAGGACGATGAGGCGCAGACGGGCCTGTCTCACCGGATTGGCGCGATGATCCGCGACGGTCAGCTGGTGGAAAACCGTCGCGGCGCACTGGGCCTGCCCAAGCGCATGGATCTCGTGCCCGGCCGGGTGATCGGTCATCGCGACGGCTTCGGCTTCCTGCAACCCGACGCGGGCGGTGACGACATCTTCCTGAGCCCGCGCGAGATGCGTCGCCTGCTGCACGGCGATCGCGCGCTGGTCCGCATCACTGGCGAGGATCGCCGTGGTCGCAAGGAAGGCTCGGTGGTCGAGGTGCTGGAGCGCGGGAACGACACCGTCGTCGGGCGTCTGATGATCGAACGCGGGGTCTGTTTCGTCGTGCCCGACAACAGTCGTATCGCCCAGGACATCATGATCAGCCCGGATGATCTCAACGGTGCCTGCCACGGGCAGATCGTCACGGTCGAGCTGATCGAGCAGCCGAGCCGCGGCGGCAAGCCCATCGGGCGCGTCAAGGAGTTGCTTGGCGACCACATGGCACCGGGCATGGAGATCGACATCGCCGTGCGCTCGCATGGCATTCCGTACGAGTGGCCCGAGGCGGTCGACGAGCAGATCGCGGGCTTGTCCGCCGAGGTCGCGGAGTCCGACAAGGCCGGCCGCGAGGATCTGCGGGATCTGCCGCTGGTCACGATCGACGGGGCCGACGCGCGCGACTTCGACGACGCGGTCTACGCCAAGCCCACGCGGGGTGGCTGGAAGCTGTACGTGGCGATCGCCGACGTCTCGGCCTATGTCCAGCCCGGCACGCCGCTGGATCAGGAAGCCTACAAGCGCGGCAACTCGGTGTATTTCCCGGAGCGCGTGATTCCGATGCTGCCGGAGATCCTGTCGAACGGGCTCTGCTCGCTCAACCCGCATGTCGACCGGCTGTGCATGGTCTGCGAGATGCAGGTCGGCAAGAACGGCGAGGTCAAGCGAGGGCGCTTCTACGAGGCGGTGATGCGCTCGCAGGCGAGGCTGACCTACGACGAGGTTGCTGAGCTGCTGGCCAACGAGGCCGCGGCGACGCGCGGCGAGCGCGCCAAGCTGATGCCGCATCTGACGGCCCTGCACGCGTTGTACGAGGCCTTGCGCGATGCGAGGGACTCGCGTGGCGCGATCGATTTCGAATCCTCCGAGACGCGGATCATCTTCGGTCGCGACCGCAAGATCGAGCGCGTGGTCCCGGTGGTGCGCAATGTCGCGCACAAGATGATCGAGGAATGCATGATCGCCGCGAACGTGCAGGCGGCCAGGGCCCTGGAGAGCGCCAAGCAGCCGACGCTTTACCGCGTGCACGAGCAGCCGCCCGGGGATCGCCTGGAAGATCTGCGGGCGTTCCTCGCGGAGTGGGGGCTCGGGGTCGGCGGTGGCCAGAAACCGGAGGCGCAGCACTTCTCCCGGTTGCTGGAGGAGGTGGCCGGCCGGCCCGATGCGCGCCTGATCCAGACCGTGTTGCTGCGCTCGATGGCCCAGGCGGTGTACCAGCCGGAGAATCAGGGGCATTTCGGACTCGCGCTGGAGCGTTATGCGCACTTCACGTCACCGATCCGGCGCTATCCGGACCTGATCGTTCACCGCGGGCTCAAGCGGCTTTGCAAGGGAACGACCACGGGCGCGCACGACTACAGCACAGAGGAGATGACCCAGGCAGGGGCGCATTGCTCCGGCACGGAGCGGCGAGCTGACGAGGCGACGCGCGACGTGATGGACTGGCTGAAATGCGAGTTCATGCTCGACCGCGTGGGTGATGTGTTCGAAGGCCTGATCGTCGGCGTGACCTCATTCGGCCTGTTCATCGAACTCGATGACCTGGCGGTGACCGGTCTCGTTCATGTCAGCCAGTTACGGAACGACTACTATCATTTCGAATCCAAGTATCACCGCTTGCGAGGGGAGCGGACCGGTCGGATGTACCGTCTCTCGGATCGCATGGCCGTCAAGGTCGTGCGCGTCGACCTCGACGAGCGCAAGATTGATTTCGAACCGGTGGAAGGCCGGTCTGGGAAAACAAGGAGCTGAGATGGAAATGCGGCAGAAAGTTGGAATGCGTAACACGATTCTCGGTCTGGGCGTGGCGTCGGCGGTTCTGGTCGCCGGTTGCGCGACCGATGACCCGAATCGCCGGGCCAAGACCGGTGCGGCGATTGGCGCCCTCGTCGGTGCCGTTGCCGGACACCAGGTCGACGGCGACAAGGGTCGCTACATCGGTGCTGCGGTGGGTGCCCTGGCCGGTGGCGCGGTCGGTCACTACCAGGACAAGCAGGCAGCGGAGCTGGAACGCGAACTGGCGGCCGAGCAGGCACGCGGCGAACTGAACATCACGCGCCTAAGTGGCAATGCGCTGAAGGTGGGCATCGCGTCCGACGCGACGTTCGACTTCGACAGCGCCGCGATCAAGTCCAGTGCGCAGGCCACCTACGCCAAGATCGCCTCCGTGCTGAAGGATTACGACAAGACGATCATCCATGTCGTCGGTCATACCGATAGCACCGGATCGGACAGCTACAACCAGGGCCTGTCCGAGCGTCGTGCCTCGGCGGTGGCCTCGGCGTTGACCTCCAACGGGCTCAACACCGCGCGCTTGCTGACCGAAGGGCGGGGTGAAGCCGAGCCGATCGCCGACAACGGCAGCAAGGACGGCCAACGCCGCAACCGCCGGGTCGACATCGTGATCAAGCCGATCGTCGAGGGGCAGGAGCAGCAGGCCTACACGCCGCCGCCTTACCTGGGCGCATAATCGTCGATCACCGCAAGACTGGCGGGGGCCCATGCGGCCCCCGCTTTG
>NZ_CAXFCL010000140.1:0-19628 GCF_964000955.1 uncultured Abyssibacter sp. | reverse complement strand
GTTTCCGCGCCTTCGGTGATCAGGCGAATGTCCTTGCCCAGTTCGGAGGACAGGTCACGCACCAGCCGGCGGAAGCGGGCAAAGGTGGAGCCGATCGGCAGCATGCGAATGTTGATCGCGGTGTCGCGCAGATCGTGGGTGAGCCGTTCGAGGTCCTCGGCGATGCTCATCAGTTCCTCGTCGGCGCGACGTGCGCTCAAATCCAGCAGACGCGCCTGCGAGATCACCATTTCGCCAACGACGTTGATCAGGTGATCCAGACGGTTTGATGGCACCTTGACCGTGTCCTGCTCCGGCGCGCTCGTGGCGTTGCGAGTCGCGGCGGCCTCGGTCGTCATGACCGGCGACACCTGTGCCTGAGGCTCCGGTTCCACGACAGGATCGGCCTGCGTGTCCATGCGCGGCTTAGTCTCTGCCGGTGCAGGCAGGGTCACCGCCTCGGAGCTGATCTCGATCTCCCAGTCGAAGCTCACGAACAGGAACACGTCGTCTATCGCGCTCCGGGGCTTCGAGGTTGTCAGCTCGATTTCCCAATCGACTTGCAACTGCTCGGGGTCGAAGTCACTCAGTGGTCCGATGCGTGAGGTGAGCGTGCGTATGGTCATCTCGCCCAACTCGTCCAGTTCGCGGATCAGGCCGAGCGGATTGGTGCCGCTCATGAAGGTGTCCGCACTGGGGCGCAGACGGATCTCGTAACGCGTCATGGCCGCGGCGTCCGACGCGGTTGTCTGCGCCGGGGCCGCCGACGGAGACGTTCCGTCGCCGGTGGCCGTGACTCTGGACAGGCGTTCCAGCAGCAGGGCGGTGTCCGGATGTTCGCTATTTGTGTCGATGAGCACGCGAATGTGGTCGCGGGAATCCAGACCGATGCTGATCAGTTCCTGGCTGATGCTCAGCTCGCCACGACGGACCTGGTCAAAGGCGTCTTCGAGATGGTGGGTAAACGACGAGACCGCGTCGAAGCCGAACATCGCGCCGCTGCCCTTGATCGTGTGCATGGCGCGGAAGGCGCGGTCGACCAGTGCCATGTCGTCGGGCGCGTCCTCCATCTCCAGCAGGGCGGCTTCGAGATCCTCCAGCAGATCGGCGGTTTCCTGGCGGAAGGTTTCCTCAAACTGCGTCACGAAGCCGCTCCGTCGCGTGAGTCGAACAGCGGCACATCCAGACCCAGTGAGTCGACCACCGCGGTGACCGAGTCCGGCACGTTGACGAAGACCGGCTGCGTCTCGTCCATCAGTGCCCGATAAACGCTGACGAGCAGCTGCACGCCCGCGAGATCAATGGCTTCCACGCCGGCGAGGTCCACCTGCGCCCCTCCAGCCTTCGGGCACTGTGTGATCAGGTCGTCGCGCGCCTGCTTGACGCGTTCGATCGTCAAGTCACCGGTCAGCTTGACGCCTCCGGCGAACGCCGATTTCGATGCCATGGTGAGGATCTCCGATGTGTGTGGGATTGAGAGCCCTGCTCCCGGATGCATGTAACATCGGCGACGGGTCATGGAAGTTGAGTCGGCAAGGTCAAATGGTCACCGGAAGGTGACGAATGGCGGGCGGAATCGCCGACATTCGGCGTCTGTTCGCAGAGGTTGCCGGAAATGTCCTACACGGCTGCGCGTCACCTCTCCATGGTGAGCCCGGCGGCCGTGTCGGTAGACTGCCACCGTGTTTCGTTCTGGCGTCCACTGGGGAGCATGTGACAGGGATTTCAAAGGGATGGGCCGGCTTGCGATCCGGGATATGGGGCGCCTGTCTGGCAGCCGTCAGCCTGGGTGCCCAGGCCGAAGGACTCACGCACGCGTTCGCCCACGCGCTGGAACAGGACCCGACCTGGGCCGAAGCCCAGGCGCGCTACGCGGAGGTGCTGGCCGATCGCGACCTCGCCAGGGCCGGCTATCACCCGGTGCTGAACATCGCCGGTCGCGTCACCGCGAATCACCGCGAAGTGGTCGGCGACTACTTCGGATTGCAGGACATCAACCGCTCGGATGATTTCGAGGCGTTCGGTTACTCCATCCAGCTTCGCCAGCCGATACTCCGGCTCGACCGATGGCGCCAGCGCGACGCGGCCTCCCTGCGTGTGGCGGCCGCCTCCGCGCGTCTGAACGCGGCGGAAGTCGACCTGATGATTCGTGTCGTCGAGGCCTACTTCGCGGCGCTGGATGCCGAGCAGGATCTCGAACTCGCCAAGGCGGAACTGCGCTCGATCACCGATCGGGCGACGCAGGTCAGCGAGCAGGCGGACCTAGAAATCGCCACTGAACTGGCGCGCTCGGAGGCGAACGCGCAGCGGGATCTGGCACGGGCCCGGGTGCTGCTTTCGGAACAGCAGTTGCAGACGCGCCGCGCCGAGCTCGCATTGATCACCGGCGAGCCGGGCATGGAGCTCTCCGCACTGCGCACCTATGGTCACGTCCCGCACCTGGCCACCACCGACCAGGACGCCTGGGTGGATCAGGCCCGCGCGAGCAATCCGCTGCTGGTCGCCACGCGGCTGGAATCCGAGGTCGCTTCGCGCGGCGTGGATATTGAGCGCGCCGCGCGTCTGCCGACCCTGGATCTGGTCGCGCAGCGCGACTACATCGACAACTCCGGCGGCGTGAGCGGCGAGCGTGAGGATTCCGAGGACGTCATCGGACTCGAATTGCGTTTACCCCTCTACGACGGCGGGGCCACCCGGGCTCGCACCAGCGCGGCGCTGGCGCGTTACGAGCAGGCGCTGGCGCGTCAGGCCCGGGCCCAGCGCGAGGCGGAATTCCAGGCCACCAGCGCCTATTCGGCGGTGGAACTGGGCCAGGAGCAGATCGGTGCGCTGCGTTCGGCGCGCTCGGCCACCTACGACGCCGTCGAGGCGACCGAGGGCGGGGTGTTCGCCGGAACCCGGACGGAAGTGGACCTGATGCAGGCGCTGCGCGAGCGCTTCGATGCCGAGCGCGGGCTGACCCGAGCGGTGCACGCCTACCTGCTCAACAGCCTGCGGCTGAAGGCGGCGGCGGGCACGCTTGGGGCCGACGACCTGATGGCCGTCAACCGGCTGCTGGCCGACTAGCGGCCGACCAGGGCCTGACGCATGACTTCCGCCTGTCCCCAACTGGTCTACCGGCGTCAGTCGCGGATTTCGACGCGTTACGCCGAGATCATCCTGCTGACCAGCCAGGAAGACGGGCGCGTCTACCGTTTTGATGAAAGCGAGTTCCGGCTGGCGTCTCTGTTCGACGGCACCCGGACCCTGGACGAGGCCGTCGAGGTCGCGCGGTCACAGGGCGCCAAGACTGATGTCGACACGGCGCGCCGGTTCCTGAACGAACTGGATCGCGCGGGGCTGCTGGAATCCGACGAGGCCGCATGGAAAACCGCGGCCAACGACGCCGACCTGGGCGAGGCCGATCCGGCGGAATGGAATGCCGAGCGGGCCAACCGCGAGGCCGAGCCACTGGCCCGTTCACGCATGGCGCGGCAGCACGCGCTGCGCGAGGAGCGCACGCCGGACATCGCGATTCACCTGCCGACACGCTGGCTGCTGTGGGCCGGGCGACTGCTGAACTGGCCGCTGCACGCGCGCTGGCGCATGGCGGCGCTGGGCGTCGCGCTGCTGTGTCTGTCCGTCGGCGTCTACAACAATCGTGTGGAGGTCTGGGTCGACCTGCAGCGGCTGGTGGGTCCGTGGGCGATTGTTCAGGTCGCGGTGGCTGGCTTTTTCTCCGTGAACCTGTTCGGGCAGATGGCCCGCGCCGCCGAGTATCTGCGACGGGTCGGCACCATGCCGGCGTTTGGCATCACCTTCATGCTCCGCGTGATCCCGCGGTTTTACGCGGATGTCTCGCCGGTGGTCGCCAACCACGATCAGCGCTTCGAGACCCGCGACCGCATGGCGGTGCTGGGCTGCTCGCTGGTGGCGATGCTGTCATTGCTGGTGCTGGCGACGCTGAGCTGGTTTGTCAGCCGGCAGTCGGCATCCCATCTGCCGCTGCTCTATGCCGGCGTTGGCGTGTTGTCGGCGTGGGTATTCCTGCTGCGGCTGAACCCGATGTCCCGTCACGAGGGCTATCAGTTGCTGGCGACCTGGCTGGATACGCCCGATCTTCGGGACGTGGCCATCGCCTCCCTCTTAGGCCGCGGTCGCATCTGGCGGCGGCTGAAACCCAGCGGCGTCTCGACAACGGCGATTCGTCTGTACGCGCTGGCCGTGGTCGTCTGGATCGCGGTCGTCGCCTGGGTGTTGTTCCACCTGGTTGGTGTTTGGCTCGAACGTGAGTGGGCTGGCCTGGGTGTTGTCTTGTTCCTCGTCCTATGCGGGGTTGCCATGTGGAATCCAATGAAAAGAACGCGGGCGCGCAACAAACTGGCGCAAGAAATGGAAGCGAGAAATCCGGAGCTGGCTGCTCGGCGGCGCAAGAAGCGCAGCGCGACAGTCATCAAGTGGGGAGTCGGGATCGTGGTGCTGCTGGCACTGGCGCTGATCCCGTACACCTACGAGCCAACGGGTGACTTCAAGATCCTGCCGAACAAGCGGTCCGACGTCCGGGCGCTGATCGCCGGCGACGTTCGCGAGGTGATGGTCCAGGAAGGCGAACTGGTCGAGAAGGGCCAGTTGCTGGCGCGCCTGTCGGACGACGAGGAGCGGGCGCAGGTGGCGACCAGCGAGGCGCGGCTGGCCCGGCTCAGGGCAGAGCTGGCCCTGGCCGAGCGGGGCGCCGAGCCGGAAGAGATCGCACTGGCCGAGCAACGCGTCGTCACGGCGAAGCAGCGCTACGAATCCAGCCAGCGTGAGGCGAACCGTCTCAACTCCGCCTACCAGCGCGGGGCTGCGACCGGCCAGGCCGCCAATCAGGCCGAGGCGCTCGCCGCGGTGGAGCGTGAACGTCTGGCCGAGGCGCAGAACGCGCTGGAGGTTGTGCGCGCCGGGACCTCCGAGGAGGAGATCACCGCATTGAAGGCGTCGATCAGCGCCGAGGAGGCCACGCTGGCCTATGCGCGTCAGCAGCTGGAGTACACCGAGATTCACGCCCCGCGTGACGGGCGTGTCGTCTCCGAGGACCTGCGGTTTGCCGAGGGGGCGTATCTCGCCCGTGGCGATCTGCTGCTCAGCATCGAGGAAACCGGGCAGGTCCTGGCCGAGATCATGATTCCCCAGAACGACATCGGCGAGATCGAGGTCGGCGCCAAGGCATCGGCCAAGGCCTGGGCGTATCCGGGCGTGAGTTTCGTCGGCACGGTCGCCGGGATCGCGCCGAACGCCGAGATCAGCGAATATGGCCGCGTGGTCCGGGTGCAGATGGAAATCGAGAATGCCGACGGTCGTCTGCGTCCGGAAATGACCGGCCATGCCAAGGTCGAGGGTGATACGCAGCCGGCCGGTCTGGCCTTCACCCGCGGGCTGGCTCGCTTCTTCATGATCGAGGTCTGGAGTTGGATTCCCTAGCGCGCAAGAACAACGGCGCAGATGTCGACCCCGACCTGATCATCCCGTCGCCGGTCTGGCCGCCGGGCGCCGAGGTCCTGTCGCTCGACGAGCCCGAGCCGCATGCGCTGGGGGGCGAGCACTTCAAGCTGGTGTCGGAAAACGGCTTCGGCGACGGCTACAACAACTACCCGCACAGCATGGCCTGGTTCAAGGGCAAGCTGTATGTCGGCACGACGCGGGCGACCTTCCAGATGATGGCGCACAACGATCCGTTGCCGCCGCTGGATCCCTGGCCGGTCACTCCGCCCAAGGACATCTACGACCTCGATCGCCGCGCGGAGATCTGGTGCTATGACCCGGCGTCCGGCGAAGGCTGGAAGCTCGCGTTCCGCGCACCCTGGATCAAGGGTGAGGATGGCACCGAGGTGCCCCGCTTCATCGGCTACCGCGGCATGGCGGTGTTCCAGGGCAAGAGCGATGACGAGCCGGTGCTGTACATCGCGACCTGGGCGCCGCGCAAGGCGCCGAGACCGACGGTGATGCGCACCGAGGATGGCGTCCACTTCGAGGAGTTGCCCGGCCCGAACTGGGGCGAGCAGGTGCGTTCCTTCCGGACCATGCAGGTGTTCAACGGCCGGCTCTACACCTCGCCGACCGGGTCCACCACCGGCGACCGCCAGTCGCAGGAATGCGTGGGTGGCCGGCCCGCCATCTTCGAGACGGACGACCCGCGCAGCGGCTGGCGCGCGGTGTCCAGCCAGGGCTTCGGCGACCCCGCCAATCTCACCGTGTTCGAGATGGCGGCGTTCAACAACCATCTCTATGCCGGTACCGTGAACGCCCGCAACGGCTTCGAAATCTGGAAGACGACGGCGACCGGCGATCCGCCCTACGACTGGAAGCGCGTGGTCTCGCACGGCGCCGGTCGCGGCCCGCTCAACGAGGTCGCGGTGAGTCTCTGCGAGTTCAAGGGCGCGCTGTACGTCGGCTCGGGCATCGTCAACGGCGGCTATCACCGCAAGCTCAACGTGGGCCCGGCGGCGGCCGAGGTCATCCGCATCCATCCGGATGATTCCTGGGAGCTGATCGTCGGCGATTCACGGATCACGCCGCAGGGCGCGCGGTATCCGCTGTCGGGTTACCGGCCGGGCTTCAACAAGTTCTTCAATGGCTATGTCTGGCGCATGGGCGTGCATGCCGGGCGCCTCTATGTCGGCACCTTCAGCTGGGCCCAGTTGCTGCCGTACTGTCCGATCCACAAGTGGGGCGAGGAGGGCCAGCGCCGCATCGCCAAGATGGGCGTGGACTGGTTCGTCGACAACATGGGCGGCTGTGATGTCTGGTCCACGGCGGACGGCGTGTACTGGGATTGCATGACCCGCAACGGGTTCGACAACGAGTGCAACTGGGGCATCCGCCAGATCATCTCCACGCCCTACGGCGTGTTCATCGCCACCTCCAACGTGCTGGCGCCGGACCGGGCGGTCAAGCGCAACGGCAAGTGGGAATACGTCCACAACCCGCGCGGTGGCTGCGAAATCTGGCTGGGCGCCAACCCGCCGGGATCGACCGATGAGTGAGCTGACCGACTACCCGGCACCGTTGGTGGTGCTGTCGCCGCCGCGTTCGTTCTCGTCGCTGATCTCCGCCATGCTCGGGGCGCACCCGCAGTCCGCCGGGCTGCCCGAGCTGCAGCTGTTCATGGCGGACGACATGGACCAGATCCTCAAGTTCTTCGCGCTCACCCCCGGCAACCTGGAAGACGGCCTGCTGCGCTCGGTGGCGCAGCTGTACTTCGGTGCGCAAAGCGACGCCACGGTGGACCAGGCCAAGGCCTGGCTGGCCGAGCGGCGGCACATGAGCACTGGCGACATGTTCCGCACCATCGCCCGCAAGGTGGCTCCGAAGATCCTGGTCGAGAAGAGCATCGCCACCGTGTGGCGGCCGGTGTTTCTGCGCCGTCTGCGGCAGACCGCGCCGCATGCGAAATTCCTGCACCTGATCCGGCACCCGCGCGGGCAGTGCAGCTCGCTGGTGAACATGATCGGCCACCGCGAGGACACCGTGGCCAACGATCTGAAGGATTTCTCCACCAATCCGCCGACCTTCGACCCCCAGATCGCCTGGTTGCAGATTCACCAGAACATTCTGCGCGCGCTGGGCGAGGTGCCCGCCGAGCAGGTCATGCGCGTGCGCGGCGAGGATGTGCTGGCCGACCCCGAGCGGCATCTGGCCGAGATCGCCACCTGGGCCGGCATGCGCGCCGATTCGGAAGCCATCGACGCCATGCTGCATCCGGAGCGCTCGATCTTCGCCTGCGTCGGTCCGCCGTCGGCGCCATTCGGCTCCGATCCCAAGTTCCTGGAAAACCCGGTGTTCCGGCCTCAGCAGTCCAAGCCGCAATCGCTGGAAGGCGCGCTGCCGTGGCGTGACGACCTGCCGGGTTTCGTGCCGGATGTGATCGAGCAGGCGAGGGCGTTCGGTTACGTTTGACGGTCTGAGCCGCTAGCCGTTGTCATCCTCCGGCGATGCCGCTTCACGGTCCTGCCGCAGTGCATCGGGCACCGGCTCGGTGCCGTAGGTTTCCAGCCGGATGCCGCCGAGGTCGAGGTCCGGCCAGGGTTTGGGAATCGGCACCAGCCCGTCCCGCACCAGTCGCTCCCGGAGTTCATCGGGCGACAGCGGCGTCGACGCGTTGAAGTGGCCGACCGACCGCCAGCTGTCGGCATCGTCGTCCGGTTGCAGCAGTTCCCCGTGCAGAAAGGTCCGCTTGCCGGGCGCATGTTGGGTCGCGGTCAGCACCGCCCAGAGATCGGCCGATTGATCATCGCTGTGCGGGATCGGGACAACCCAGCAGGATTCGTTCTTGCACCCGGACGCGGCCCGGCGGAACACATCCGACGCGAGCAGTGTTTCCGGCGGCGGCGCGACGTCCGGCAGCGGTTCCACCCAGTCCGACATGTCTTCGGCGCAGTGCACCACGCAGTGACGCGAAAGGCGCTCGGGTGTTTCCCAGCGTTTCAGCCACTCCGGGTTGTCGCGGATTCGCGGGTGCTCGCCCAGGGCCTGCCAGGCGCGGTAGCCGGCGATGCCCGAGCGGTATCGCAGGTAGTGAAAGTCGGCCGCGTTCAGCTCGACGGCGCCGCTCTGGATGCGGTGCAGCTGGCTCATCGCCGCGATGCGTGTGGGGCTGGCGACCGGCGACAGTAGCGCCAGCGCGATCACGACGAAGCCCAGCGCCAGCAACAGATTGGTGAGCTGCACGCCCGATTTGATACGGCGTGCCACCAGCGCCGCCAGATACCCCAGCGTGTAGGCCGCGAGATAGACGGCAACGATCACGCCGTAGACACGCGAGACCGTCCAGCCGTAGGCATGAATCCGTTCCCCAAGCCCGTAGGCCACCAGCCCCAGCACCGGCACCAGGGCGATGACGGCCGCGTAGCGAATCCAGAACGCGGTGCGGCTCCAGCCGCCGGACACGTCCGCGGACTGGCCGTCCTGAAACACGCCGTTGAACAGCACGATGACGATCGAGGCGATGCCCAGCATCCACCAGCTTGCCTCGTAGGCCTCGAACAGCTTTGCCGGGCCGGTAATGAACACGGTCAGGGTGAAGGCGACGACGATCACCGCGACCAGCGGCATCAGCAGATGCGCCATGCCCAGAATGATCTGCCGCACCGATTCCACCGCGCGGACCAGAGACAGCCAGACCGCGACACCGAGACCCAGCGCGAAGCCCGTGAACCCGGTCGCGAACAGGCCGTTTTCCAGCAGGTCCCGGACCGCGTCGATGCCCAGCAGGTGGAAAAGCTGGCCGCAGATGAACAGCAGAATCCAGGCCGCGCCGGTGACCACGCCGGCGTGGACCAGCGCGAGGCCGACTTGCCAGGCTTCGCGATAAAGCACGTGGTAGTCCGGCCAGCGACGCCAGCCGGTGTCGCAGATCAGCGCGCTGCGCACCATCACGCCAGCGACCAGCAGCGCCGGCGACAGCAGCAAGACGTAAGGCAGCAGGATCGGGCTGCATTCCACCTCAAGACCGGGGGCGCACTGGCCGGCGGTGGACCAACCCAGCGCGGCGAGCAAAGCGGCGACCAGCGCGGCCACAATCCACGCGGCGACACGGCGGCCATCCGAGATGGTGATGGCGAACCACACCGGCATCGCCGTGACCACGGTGTAGGCCACGACCAGCCAGCGGCTCAGCCCGTCCTCCGCCGCATCGGTCAGATGCTTGAGCAGCAGGAATTGCAGCGTGAAGGCGACGACGATGCCGACGCGCACCTGCGGCGAGGGCACGTAGCGGTTGGTGTCGGGCGTGGTGTCAGTCACGTGGGCCGACCCACATCATCGGGTTGTGGGCAATCTCCCACAGAAAGCCGTCCGGGTCCTTGAAGTAGCCGCAGTAGCCACCCCAGAACACCGGTTGTGGTGTCTTGGTCGGCGTG
The DNA here is from genome assembly GCF_964000955.1 of uncultured Abyssibacter sp. Classification (NCBI taxonomy): domain Bacteria; kingdom Pseudomonadati; phylum Pseudomonadota; class Gammaproteobacteria; order Chromatiales; family Oceanococcaceae; genus Abyssibacter; species uncultured Abyssibacter sp. The sequence goes on along the minus strand of NZ_CAXFCL010000140.1, from coordinate 9,774 downwards.
GCGCCGGCGGCGATGGCCTGCTCGAACACCGCATCCACGGCGGCCTCCGATTCCACATTGTGGGAGATCGAGAAGCCGGGAAAGCCGGTGCCGCCTGCGGGCACCTGCGCATCCTCGGCCAGGTCGTCACGGCCGAACAGGCCCAGCCAGGTCCCGTTGAGCGTGAAGAACGCCACCGACGGCGGCGACTCCATGCGCGGAAAGCCCAGCCCCTGTTCGTAGAACGCGATGGAGCGTGCGAGGTCGCGCACGCCCAGCGTCACCATGCTCATTCTCGGTTGCATGCTGCCTCCCGTTACGACGGCCCGAGCGCCGCGGTCAGTGCCAAGAGCTCACCGCGCTGCGCCGCATCCAGCGGTTGCAGTACCGCATCGGCACATTGCTCGACGCGGGACCGCGATTCGGCAAGCGTACGTGATCCGGCCTTGGTCAGCGCCACCAGGCTCACCCGGGCATCACGCGGACTGGCTTCCTTGCGGACCAGGCCGATCTTTTCCATCGGGTTGAGCAGCCGGGTGACACCGGATGCGCTGAGGTTCACCGCCTCAGCCAGATCGATCCTGCGCATCTGGTGATCCGGCGCGCTCGCGAGGGTTTGCAGCACCTGATACTCGGTGAGGCTGATGCCCTGCGCGGAGAGATACTGATCGAGCCGCTTGGTGATGCGGGCCTGGGTGCGAACGAGCTGCATCAGCAGATCGCTGGGAGTGGGCTTGGACATGACATTGCTTCACAACTGTTTGAGTCCGCAATTATATGGGCAATGTTTGAGTTCGCAAGTAGTTGACGCGGAGGCTCCGGCTTCAGCCGGTGGTCAGCGGCTTTTCCCAGAACAGGGCGTGACCGGCGGCGGGGTCCAGCGCATAGCCATGAAAGCCATGCTTTTCGTAGGCCGCCTTGGCGATGTGGTTGTTGCTCAGCACTTCCAGCGTGATCTTGCAGCAGCCCATGTCGGCGGCGATGGCCTCGATGGCGTCGAGCAACGCCTGGCTGACGCCGCGACCGCGAAACGCGGGCAGCACCGCCAGATCGTGAATGTTGACGATGGGGCGGCAGGCGAAGGTCGAGAACGATTCCAGGCAGTTCGCCAGCCCGGCGGGTTCGTCATCCACATAGGCGATTAGCGAAAAGGCATGCGGCCGCTCCGCCAGCGCCGGGCCCAGCCGTGCCTGTTCCTCCGCGCTGAGGGGGGCGCCGCGGCCCATCGGGTCGGCGGCATAGGCGGAGAGCAGCTTCCCGAGCGTGGCGGCCTGCTCGGCGTCGCGATAGTCCACGCGGCGGACGTCAATGTGCATGCGATGGAATCCCGGTCGAAGATGGCGAGCGGGGAGTGTAGACGCTACCGGCGATGACCTTGCGGCAAGGTTGCTTTATGCAGCGGAGCCCTGAAGCCGTGATTCCACCCGGCGCATGCACTGCGTCAGGCTCTGCCAATCGTTGTTCGCTGGCCTCACGCCAAAACCCAGGGTGCCAAGTCGGTCCAGGCCCCGGGCCGTGATCGAGACACTTTCGACGGCGGACGCCGAATCGAGGCGCAGCGCTTCGGAGGCGGTCAGTCGCCGGACGGCGGCCGTCAGATCATCGCGCCGGATTGGCAGTCGATTGGTCATGCGCTCGACCAGATCGGTGACCGGAATGGCTTGCTCACGGGAAAACAGGCGGTCGCGAAACGCCCTGAGAATGGCGGCCTCCGCAACCAGGACAAACTCCGCTGTTTCGTGACTGCGACGGTCTGAATCCCGCCCGGATGATTCCTTCACTTGGCCCCCGATGCATCCTTGCACCCGCCAAGTTATACCAGAAGAGGGAAACCAGACCCGCGAAAATGGGCAGTCGCGATGCGGTTCAGCCGGACGCGTTGCCCGGTGGGTCGGGGTAGAACGTCTCGGTCCCCTCGGTGGGTGATTCATCGCCCGGCATGCGTAGCCCGCGCGGCTTGTACATGTTGAACGTGCCCACGGCGAACGCCACCGGCGCGTCGCTGCCGTCCTCCACCGCCGAGCCGCTGATCACCAGTAGTGACTTGCCTTCGGACTGCACCTCGGTGCGCGTGACCAGGGTCTTCCCGAGCCGGGCGGGCCGCAGAAAGTTCACCTTCATCTCCACCGTGCTCACCGCGCAGCCGCGTGCCAGGGCGCGATGCTGCGCCTCCAGCCCCAGCGCGGTGTCCATCAGCGCCATCACCGATCCGCCATGCGCCACCCCGGGCGAGCCTTGCAACTGTGGCGAGATCGCCATGCGCGTCGAGAGGCCGTCGGCGTCCTGCGCGAAATCGATGCCCAGATGCTGGAACAGACCGCCGAGGCGCTTGAGCTGCTCGAAGATGTCGATGACGTTCATCGCTAGAGCACCCACGCAATCAACAGCCACAGAATCACGAAGAACGCGAAAAACCCCAGCAGCATGAACTGAAGCTCGCCGATCAGCCCGTCGCCGGCGGCGATGGCGAAGACCACGAAGGTCACGAACGTCACCACGAACGAGGCGATGGCCGCGCCTCTGAGGCCCAGGCCCGGTTCGAGATGCGTGGCGCTGAAATCCGCCAATGCGGGCAGGGCGAACACCGCGGCGATCAGACCGACCAGCACCAGCACACCCAGCGCGATAACGATCAGCCGCGCCTCGCGACGATCCCGGGTTTCCGTTTCACCAACCATGCTCAATCCGCCTGATGCTGCTTGATCAAATCCCGAAAATCGTGCGGACGCGGAATACCGGCCACCTCCACCTCCGGCACATCGCCCGCCGTGTAAATCGAAATGCGCCCGACACCGAACATCCGATCGAACAGGGATTGATACACATTCACCGTGCGCACCGACCCCGCATTCAACTCCGTGCGGTTCTTGCTCAGCAGCCCGCGCTCCAGCACCACATCATTCCCCACGAACTCCAACTTCGTGGATTTACATTTTAGATACCACCACAACAGGATGATGATCCCGATCGCCAGAGGAATGAGCAGCACCGCCAGGATGAAACCCAGCGGGTTGTTCTTGAACATCGCGGGGTGCTCGGAGTATTTCGGTTCCAAGGGAGACATCCTGGAGGTATGGGAACAGGGCTGATTCTGAACGCAGCGCCGTTCGGCTGCCAGGGTGTAAGGTGGACGAGTCGCAGTACGTCAGGGGGAGGGCGGTGTGATGAACCTAAACGCGCGCAGTGGATCGCCACCTAATTCGCATGCGACACAGGAATTTCGGTGGGTTAGGGATGGGCGTGTCGGATTAGGTCAACAACTTGCGCTGCGTGTTAGGTGAACATTTTGACGTCGAATATGCGTTAGGCCCTATGTGCAAATCTGAAAGGTAGCTAATGGACGACATCGCGAAATCGATTAAGGCCTTCCTCTACGACAGGGCTGCGAGTCCGCTGCTCGGCGCGTTTATTGTCGCGTGGTCGGTTTGGAACTATCGGTTTTTCGTTGTGCTCCTGAGCGGGATGAAGCCCACTGAGAAGTTTGCGGCCGTCGAAGAAATATTCAAATTTGAGGTTATTGAAGTTTTCGAGCTATCGGTGCCAGTCGGTGGCGCTGCCTTTGATGGCTTTCTTGTGCCGACTTTGGCTGCGTTGTTCTACCTCTATGGCTACCCTTACCTTGCGAAGCCGGTCTATAAACATAGTCTGGCTCGTGCTAAAGAACTCCGTGACATCAAGCAGGAGGAGGAAAAGCTCCAATTGTTAACGGTCGAACAGTCGCAAGAAATTCGCAGCAAGTTGGCTGCGCTTCAGGGCAAACACGCCAGAGAAGTTGGCGAATTTTCGGATCAGATTTCTTCGTTGAACAGCACCATTGATGAGCTGCATCAAAAGTTGGTTGACATTGATGCTGCGGAGCGAGGCACTCCGTTTGACGACATCAACGACGCCGACCCAGAGGAGTACGACGAGTTCTTGCGTAAACGGGTCGAAGCGCAAAGGCCCGGTGAATTTGAGGTCTCTAATCTATTTAATAAGGAGCAGTGGTCGAGCATGAATGGTTCGTCTCGCCAGGGAATCGGGAGACGCTTCAAGAAGCAAGTTGAACGGGGTGACTATGTCGGCGTTGAGCTAACCGGGAAAGGTTCCGGCAACCAGCTCATTTACAAAAAGAACTATGTGCCGAGTACAAACTTCAAATCCTAGGCGAGTCTCAAGATTGCGGGGCGGGCCTAACAAATCGTATATGGACTCCTCCCGCAACTGCGTGGATCAGACGGCCTAGATCGAGGCGATAGAGGTGCGGTGCGGTCGTATATTCGGCCTGTTGATGGGCTCTTTGGCCCTGGCCTTCATGGAAATCCGCGTCGGGTCGTGCCACACGCTGCAACTGAGCTGTTAGCTCGGATTTGTTATCGGCATCCAGACCCGACGGGGCCGACCCGTCTCGCCATGATCGCTGTCTTCTCCTGCACAACCGCTGGTGGGAAAACTCTATGTATGAGTGCTCAGGCAGCCACGGCCTGATACTCCGGATCAAAGCAGGTGCCATGGGCCCAGCTCGCCCAGGCGATCCGGGCGAGCTTGTTGGCCACCGCACAGGCCGCTTTGTTGTGATTTGACCTGGCCTGTACGCCCAAGGCCCAGCGCTGAAGCGAATTGAGCGGTCGGCCTGCGTTCTCATTCCGTCTGGCCCCGAGCAAGACCGTTCTTGCCCCGTGAATCAGCAGTGTTCGGACGTACTTGTCACCGCGCTTGCTGATCCCGCCCAGGTGCCGTCTTGAGCCACTGGAGTGCTCTTTGGGTGTCAGTCCCAGCCAGGAGGCCAAGTGTCGGCCTGAGCGAAAGTGCTTGGCATCACCGGCACTGGCGTACAACGCTGTCGAGGTCAGCAATCCAATGCCGGGAATCTCTTGCAGCAGTCGTACGGCGGGTGTTTGGCGAGCCACGGTCGCGAGCTGACGCTCGACGCGTGCGATCTTGTCGTCCAGATCGTGCACCTCGGCGAGCAATTCCAGCAACGTGATCTTTAACAGATCCGGCACGGCCGGCTCATCTATGGCCGAGGCCATTTGCTTCAGAGCGGTGTGGGCTCCCAGCGGGAGAATCACTCCAAACTCGCGCAACAAGCCTCGCAGCGTATTGATGCGAGCGGTGCGACAGCCCACCCAGGCCGACCGGGCGCGATGCAGACCCTGGATCGCCTGCGCATCCGCACCCTTGACCGGCACCGAGAGAATCTCGGGATTGCGATCAGCTTCCAGCATCGCCAGACAGTCGGCCCGATCGGTCTTGTTGCGACGACGATAGGCTCGCACGTAGGGCACGGGCAGCAGGCGCACGGTGTGTCCATGCGCCAACATCAGACGAGCCCAGTGGTGGGCGCCGCCACAGGCTTCCATGACAAACCGGGCAGGTGGGCGCTGAACGATCAAGGCCTGAAACTCGGCTCGATTCAGGCGGTGGTTTTCCACTACACGTCCGGATTTGGACACCACCACTTCAAAGACCAGTTTTGCCGTATCCACGGCAATCGTCGTAGATTGCATGTCGGACTCCTTCTGTCGGTGTAGCTCGTGACTCTGAAACACCAGCTTGGCACACAGATGCCGGTAAAACGGCGGGAGGAGTCCATTCCATCATTGCAGCTGACATTTGACCCGCCACCGATTTTTGCTGCCGCAAAAACCGGCGTCGCCTCAAATGCAGCTGAACTCAGGCGTTAGAATCACTATGAAATTGGGGGAGTGAGAGATGGCAAAGCCGCGCGTATTCGTAAGCTCGACTTATTACGATCTCAAGCATCTTAGGTCGTCGCTGGAAAACTTCATCGAAGCACTAGGTTACGAGCCGGTACTCTCGGAGAAGGATGACATTGCATACTTGCCCGATGCGCCACTAGATGAATCGTGTTACCGCGAAGCTCGAAATTCAGATATCTATGTACTGATTGTTGGTGGGCGATATGGCTCTAAAACCAGTGCAGGAGGCAAGAACAAGGGCTCAACTGAAGGCTTCTATGAGCGATATGAGAGCATTACGAAGCAAGAGTACGTGAGCGCCTGTGAAAGAAATATTCCTGTATATGTGTTAATCGAGTCCAGCGTGGATTCCGAGTATCAGACGTGGCTCCGAAACCGTGGAAAGAAGGATGTGAAGTACGCTCATGTGGATTCCGTAAACATATTTCACTTTATCGAGCACATTCGTGATCAGCAGAAGAACAACCCCGTCAAATCATTCTCTAGGTATGCGGAAATCGAAAGCTACCTTCGCGAGCAATGGGCGGGATTTTTTAGAGAGTTGATACATCGTATGTCTGCCCAACATCAAATTGAGGACCTAGATGCAAAGATCAACAGTCTTTCGGAAACTAGCGAAACACTGAAGCGATACATGGAAGAGGTCGTTTCTCAGGTGAGCCAGGAGAAGAGGGCCGCCTCAGAAATTATTCGCGAAGAAAATGAGCGACTTCGGCAAGCGAAATTGGATGCGGAATTTACGTCAATTGGCTATATAGGCCACCTAAAGCGCGCTCACGAGATGGGAGTAGACCACCTTCGCGAATCCCTGCGATCGGCGAAAGACTACGAAGCGTTCGTTCTTGGATTGTTCGTCGAGATTTCAGAAATCCCGATGTGTACTTTGAGCAGTAAAGCCTTTGCGGAGCTGAACGAAGCCAGAGAACAACTTGAAAAGGCCGCTTTCCCACGCGAACAACTCTATGCATACCGGGAGAAGTATGAAACAAGGCTTTCAGAGGAGAGTAAGCCCAAGAAGCGCTCCACTCGTAAGGTGACGCCGAAAAAGAGTCCGGCTAAAAAGACCCAAGCTAGAAAGCCGCCGCAGAAACGTGATTCTAACTAGGCGCTGCAGGTGACGTTTGACCCGCCGCCGATTTTTGCTGTCGCAAAAACCGTCGTCGCCTCAAACGCACCTGAGCTTAGGCGTTATGTTTGAAGAAGATCGGAAGTCGGCGATAAAGGAATATGGAGGCGTATTGCCGATGCATTACGCCTTCTATATCGAAGCCATACGGCCTCACTGCTTATCCGCAATGCGGTCGATTGAATATCTTGCCGACTATATTCAGATGACAAATCAAACTAAAGGAGACTTCGATCAGGCCGTAGAGTTAAGCCGTGCAGTGCTAGATAACCTGGAAAACCTAGTGATAAATGCCGCTGCAATTCGTCGTTATTTCTGGCCGGTACGTGAAGGAAAGCACAATCTGCACTCCGAAAGAGGAAAGGCTCTTAGAGAAAAGTTTAGAATCGGAGATGACAGTCCACTGAAAGACAAGAGGCTCAGAGATTTTTTAGAGCATTTTGACGAGAAACTGGATGCCTACTTGTGGAGCAAACCTATCACTGGTCACGTGATCCCATATTACGTGGGCGGTTTTCCAAAAAGTGGTGGTGTGCCGCTTCATGTGTTCCGTGCTTACTACATCGATGTTGGCGTCTTTGAGAGTCTTGGAACCAGATATGAGATTCAACCAATCGCAGACGAAGTTATGAATATCGCCCAAGTGCTAGAGGCGTCCTGAAGTGCACAATATAGCGCTCAAAATGGACGCCGGCTTCGTTGCGCTTCATTGGCGCTCGTTAGCTCGGCGTTAGGCATTTTTGATGTCGTGGCAGCGGCTTAGCACCAGCCAGTTGGCTGACTTGGAGTATCACGGTATGGCGGGTGTCACGCGCTCATGCGTGCGTGCGGTATCTCGCCTGCTTGCCTGCGGTGAAGTTGTCGAATCCGCAAAATTGCTCACGCATGATCGGCGGCACGGCTTTGTACTCATTACACGGCTGGCAGAGTGCATTGCCATCCTTCCGGGCTTTACTTCTGGTTATTCCGGAGAGGGGCCATCGGGGTTGGCTCGTGTCTTAGCGCTGCTGGAGTCGCACGGAACGGAAATTGACGAGTACTTCATTTCGTCAAAAATGTTTCACCGTCTTGAGAAATGTTGTCTTTTGGCATCAGATGTTGAGTGGCTTGAGAGCGAGCGAGCCTCACGGCCCATGCGGTGGTCGGACTATATATATGCCATCGATCCAAATCTGAGCTTCAATAACGAAAGTTTGGTTTCGTCATATCCTCGGTCCCTCCCCCTTGGTCTGATTGATGACCGAATACTCGATCTGGCCAGGGGCTTCGATGACAATCCCGGTCACGCAATCGATTCTGCATACAGAAGACTTGAAGATTTGGTTAGATCTCGTGCGGGCCTGAAAAGAGAATTCGGCGCAAAATTATTCTCGAAAGCATTCATTGGCGAGAACGCACCGTTGCGCTGGGAGGTTGAAGATAAAGGAGAGCAACAGGGCCGAGGTCAACTTTTTTCTGCAACTTTTATGGCATTCAGAAATGCGCGTGCTCATAGGGAAGCTCTTCCTTCTGACGCATCAGACGTTCACGAGTTCTTGCTCATAAATCATCTGTTCTATCTAGAGCGCAGTGCATCGAAATTTGAGGGTCGTGCGTTAAATGCTTAGCGAACGGTGTCAACCCGAAGCACCAACCGTCGCTTCGTGCCAGCCGGGCCGCGAGTGAACCAGGGCGTTGGCATCATGGCCAAGTTCATCCTGATTCTCTGCATGCTAGTTGCAATGTCCGAGGGGAGCTATGCGTCTGAGGTAGACAAATCTCGTGTTGTGAAGGTCAAGCAGGACTTTGCAGCACTTAATGCGGCACTTGGTCAGTACAAGCGGATTCATGGGAAGTATCCGGACCCTGAAGAGGGGCTGAATGCACTCACATATCCCCGGCCTCAAGCCAATCTGGATGAAGACGAACTTCGGGGAATAATCAGAAATGTTCCATTGGACCCATGGGGGAATCCATATCGGTATAGAAATCCGGGAGTTCACCAGGAGCAACCCGAAATATGGTCCCTTGGTGCCGATGGGGAGATTGGCGGAACAGGAGTAAACACTGACTTCGGGAGCTGGTCAGGGAGCTTCGACGCGTATGATGCCGCTGAGCGTTCCAGGGCCCGCATACAGATTGCGACACTGTTGGCCATAGCGCTGGTGGTATTTGCGTTCTGGTTCACATTGCCACTTGTTGTCATAGCAAAGCTGCGACGGTGGCATTCTTTGAATCTCGACAAGAAGGGCTTCGGAATTGTCGTTCTGTACGTTCTGATATGTACCCCGTTTGCCCTCGTGGCCACCGTGCTTGTGATGGCACCAATTTCACCAGGGGTCTATTGATGCCCAACAACACCGTCCAGGGCAGTTTTGGCCATAACGGTTGTCTGGACGCACAAAGCCGGAAGCGACGTTCAGCGGCCGCAGAACTCCTGCGTTAGATGCTCGTCCGCGCGCTATCTGATTTGGAAAGACCGCGGGGACCAGGGAAGACCCTCTGGGTGGAATTCGCCCGCTTCGATGCCCCTTACCGCAAGCATCAGGTAGTTGGAACTGCTGTGCGCAACCTCAAGGGATGAACACCATTGCGGGATCGCGGTTGGCGGCGTTCGCCGCTGACTTCGTGCTGATTGCACATCTACTGATTGCGCTGTTTGCTGTTTTTGGGGGGGGCGCCATTCTCGTGGAGCCAAGAGTGACGTTAGTCCACCTTCCGGTTGTGGCGTGGTCATCAATCGTCAATCTGGCGCACTGGACCTGCCCGCTGACTCCTCTGGAGCAATGGCTTCGTCGTCATGCCGGCCAATCTTCATTCGAAGGTGGCTGGATTCAGCATTATCTTGATCCCGTCGTCAGGCCGCTCGGCATGCCGAGACGGTTGGAGATGGTCGCGGGAATATCCATTGTGGTCTGGAACGTCGCCGTTTACGGAGTAATCATGGCGATGGGTGCCATTACCTGAAGCGTCGTAGTCACTCGGGAG